>NZ_CAUJNZ010000009.1:0-113519 GCF_963392925.1 Neisseria polysaccharea | reverse complement strand
TCCCCCCCCCCCCCCCGAAGAAAGGTAGAATCAGGCTTGGTTTGGGCAGAAGCATCCATCTGATTCTAAGGATGGATGATGTTTTATTCTCAAGTAAATAAAGGAAAGATGATGAGCCTACTTAATGTCTTTAAAGATATTTTAAACAACAAAGAATTGAATTCGGAAGAACGGCATGATTTGGAGCGGGCGGTTAATATCTTGCAGGATACGCACGTCAATATTTTGATTACCGGAGCCACCGGTTGCGGCAAATCATCCACCATCAATGCCTTGTTCAGCATAGATCAGGCAACGGGAAAGAGTGATGGGGCGGTAAAGGAAGTCGCAAAAGTAGGCGTGGGCGTAGATCCTGAAACTATGGATATTGCCAAATATGAATTGGAAAATATGACGATTTGGGATAGTCCGGGCTTGGGCGACGGAGAGAAGGCAGACCAAAAGCACCGGCGCAATATCATCAATAAGCTGCTGGAGAAAGACAGTAACGGCAATGCCGTCATCGACTTGGTTTTGGTACTGCTTGACGGCGGTTCTAGGGACTTGGGGACATCGTACGAACTGATTAACAATGTAATCATCAATACATTGAAGAAGAGCGGGGAAGGCCGTACAGACCGGTTGCTGGTTGCGATTAATCAGTGCGATATGGCGATGAAAGGGCGGAATTGGGATGCGGAAGCCGGCCGTCCGAATGCCGCCTTGGAAAACTTTTTGGAGGAGAAAGTGTGTTCGACACGCAAGCGCATTCAGGAAGCTACCGGCGTTACGGTCAACCCGATTTATTTTTCAGCGGGCTTTAAGAGTGAGGATGAGGAGCAGCGTCCCTATAACATAACCCGCCTGTTGCGTTACATCATTACGGCTATGTCGTCTGAAAAACGGGTGATTGTGGCAGAGAAGATTAATGTGGAAGAAATCGAGCGAGATACCAGCCGCCGCAAACAGGAGGAGCGGCAAGAAATCGACAGCAGTATCGGCAGTGCGCTGGAGAAAATATTGGGGGCTGCGGGAGGCGTGGTTAAAGATGTTGTTTCAACGATAGCGAGCAGTGTCGGGACGCTGATCGGCGGAGCTGCAAAAGCGATTGGAGAAACGATTGGAAGGGGGATTAGCACGATTGCCTCTTGGTTTGGCTGGTAGGAGCGCATATGCATCGTTACCGTATTTCTGAAATCGGGCAAAAAGTCACAGCAGCCGGTTTCCATCCTCTGGATGTCTTGCTTGTCGGTGCGACAGGTGTCGGCAAGTCCTCAACCTTAAATGCCTTGTTTGGCGAACAAAAAGCCAAGGTAGGCACAGGCGTGGATCCCGAAACGCAATTGGTCGAAAGCTATATGCTGAACGATGTGTTGCGGTTTTGGGACAGCGCAGGTTTGGGCGACGGGAAGGAGGCTGACCGCACACATCGGCAAAAACTGATTGATGTCCTGTCCAAAACCTACACTCATTCGGATGGGCAGTGGGGCTGGATAGATTTGGTGTTCGTTATCCTTGACGGCAGCTCCCGCGATTTGGGTACGGCTTATGATTTATTGAGGGACGTTATCCTTAAAATGATTGATCCGGATAGGGTTATTGTTGCGATTAATCAGGCGGATATGGCGATGAAAGGACGTTATTGGGATAAGGTGCTGCATCAGCCGCAGCCGGCTTTGCAACAATTTCTAGACGAGAAGGCCGAATCGGTACAAAAAAGGATTCTGGAAGCGACAGGTTTGCAGATTTCCAAACCCGTTTACTATTCAGCATACGAAAACTACCATCTCAAAGAAATAATGGATGCAGTCATCAACCATATTCCGGTTTGTCGGAGAAAGATGCATACGCTGTGATGGTCTGATACCGGCCCTTTAAAAGCATCCGGCCCTATGCCGTCTGAAGATTCAAAACGCTTCAGACGGCATATTGAAGATATTTCTGATATTTCTGTTGATATTTCTTTGACTTGTCAGATATAATGTCTGACTTGGTACATTCGTACCAAGTTTAACTTTGTCTGAAAGACAGGCCAATCGTAGCCTGTCCCTTTACTTTAAAAGGAAAATAATCATGACTTTAGGTCTGGTTGGACGCAAAGTTGGTATGACCCGCGTGTTCGACGAACAGGGTGTTTCTGTTCCGGTAACCGTTTTGGATATGTCTGCCAACCGCGTTACACAAGTAAAATCCAAAGATACTGACGGCTATATTGCCGTTCAAGTTACCTTTGGTCAGAAAAAAGCCAATCGTGTCAACAAAGCCGAAGCCGGGCACTTTGCAAAAGCAGGTGTTGAAGCCGGTCGTGGTTTGATCGAGTTTGCTTTGACTGAAGAAAAACTGGCTGAATTGAAAGCCGGTGACGAAATCACCGTTTCTATGTTTGAAGTCGGTCAACTGGTCGATGTAACCGGTACCTCTAAAGGTAAAGGTTTCTCCGGCACGATCAAACGTCATAACTTCGGCGCCCAACGTACTTCCCACGGTAACTCCCGTTCTCACCGCGTTCCAGGCTCTATCGGTATGGCGCAAGACCCAGGTCGCGTGTTCCCCGGTAAGCGCATGGCCGGCCAATACGGCAACACCAAAGCAACTGTTCAAAAATTGGAAGTTGTCCGTGTTGATGCAGAACGCCAACTGCTGTTGGTCAAGGGTGCTGTTCCGGGTGCGGTCAACAGCGATGTTGTAGTTCGTCCTAGCGTGAAAGTAGGTGCGTAATGGAATTGAAAGTAATTGACGCTAAAGGACAAGTTTCAGGCAGTCTGTCTGTTTCTGATGCTTTGTTCGCTCGCGAATACAATGAAGCGTTGGTTCATCAGCTGGTAAATGCCTACCTGGCAAACGCCCGCTCTGGTAACCGCGCTCAAAAAACCCGTGCCGAAGTAAAACACTCAACCAAAAAACCATGGCGTCAAAAAGGTACTGGCCGTGCACGTTCTGGTATGACTTCTTCTCCGCTGTGGCGTAAAGGCGGTCGCGCGTTCCCGAACAAACCTGACGAAAACTTCACTCAAAAAGTAAACCGTAAAATGTACCGTGCCGGTATGGCGACTATTCTGTCCCAATTGGCTCGTGACGAGCGTTTGTTTGCTATCGAAGCGTTGACTGCTGAAACTCCTAAAACCAAAGTTTTTGCTGAACAAGTGAAAAATCTGGGTCTGGAGCAAGTGTTGTTTGTAACCAAACAGCTCGACGAGAATGTTTACTTGGCTTCACGCAACTTGCCAAACGTGTTGGTTTTGGAAGCTCAACAAGTTGATCCTTACAGCTTGCTGCGTTACAAAAAAGTAATCATCACTAAAGATGCAGTTGCACAATTAGAGGAGCAATGGGTATGAATCAACAACGTTTGACTCAAGTGATTTTGGCACCTATCGTTTCTGAAAAAAGCAACGTATTGGCTGAAAAACGCAACCAAATGACGTTTAAAGTCTTGGTAAATGCAACCAAACCTGAAATCAAAGCTGCTGTTGAGCTGCTGTTTGGTGTTCAAGTTGCTTCTGTAACTACCGTTACAACTAAAGGCAAAACTAAGCGTTTTGGTCGTACTTTGGGCTGCCGCAGCGATGTTAAAAAAGCTTATGTAAGCTTGGCTGCCGGTCAAGAGTTGGATTTGGAAGCCGCTGCTGCAGCTGCAGATAAGGAATAAACAAAATGGCAATCGTTAAAATGAAGCCGACCTCTGCAGGCCGTCGCGGCATGGTTCGCGTGGTAACAGAAGGTTTGCACAAAGGTGCACCTTATGCACCCTTGCTTGAAAAGAAAAATTCTACTGCCGGCCGTAACAATAATGGTCATATCACCACCCGTCACAAAGGCGGCGGTCATAAACACCATTACCGTGTTGTAGACTTTAAACGTAACAAAGACGGCATTCCTGCTAAAGTAGAGCGTATCGAATACGATCCTAACCGTACTGCCTTCATCGCACTGTTGTGCTATGCAGACGGCGAGCGTCGTTACATCATTGCTCCTCGCGGTATTCAAGCCGGTGCTGTATTGGTTTCCGGTGCTGAAGCTGCCATCAAAGTAGGCAACACCCTGCCGATTCGCAACATTCCCGTTGGTACGACTATCCACTGTATTGAAATGAAGCCTGGTAAAGGTGCACAAATTGCACGTTCTGCCGGTGCTTCTGCGGTATTGCTGGCTAAAGAAGGTGCATACGCTCAAGTCCGTCTGCGTTCTGGCGAAGTTCGTAAAATCAACGTAGATTGCCGTGCAACCATCGGTGAAGTCGGTAACGAAGAGCAAAGCCTGAAGAAAATCGGTAAAGCCGGTGCCAATCGTTGGCGCGGTATTCGTCCGACCGTTCGTGGTGTTGTCATGAACCCCGTCGATCACCCGCATGGTGGTGGTGAAGGCCGTACGGGCGAAGCTCGCGAACCGGTCAGCCCATGGGGTACTCCTGCTAAAGGCTACCGCACTCGTAATAACAAACGCACGGATAATATGATTGTTCGTCGCCGTTACTCAAATAAAGGTTAATTAGTATGGCTCGTTCATTGAAAAAAGGCCCATATGTAGACCTGCATTTGCTGAAAAAAGTAGATGCTGCTCGCGCAAGCAACGACAAACGCCCGATTAAAACTTGGTCTCGTCGTTCTACCATTCTGCCTGATTTTATCGGTCTGACCATTGCCGTGCACAACGGCCGCACCCATGTGCCTGTGTTTATCAGCGACAATATGGTTGGTCATAAATTAGGCGAATTCTCATTGACCCGTACCTTTAAAGGCCACTTGGCCGATAAAAAGGCTAAAAAGAAATAAGGTGAATCATGAGAGTAAATGCACAACATAAAAATGCCCGTATCTCTGCTCAAAAGGCTCGTTTGGTAGCTGATTTGATTCGTGGTAAAGACGTTGCCCAAGCTTTGAATATTTTGGCTTTCAGTCCTAAAAAAGGTGCCGAGCTGATCAAAAAAGTATTGGAGTCAGCTATTGCTAATGCCGAGCACAATAACGGTGCGGACATTGATGAACTGAAAGTGGTAACTATCTTTGTTGACAAAGGCCCAAGCTTGAAACGTTTTCAAGCTCGCGCCAAGGGTCGCGGTAACCGCATCGAAAAACAAACTTGTCATATCAATGTGACAGTGGGTAACTAAGGAAAAGCTATGGGACAAAAGATTAACCCTACAGGCTTTCGCCTGGCGGTAACTAAAGACTGGGCTTCAAAATGGTTTGCTAAAAGCACCGACTTTTCTACTGTTTTGAAGCAGGATATCGATGTTCGCAATTATTTGCGTCAAAAATTGGCCAATGCTTCGGTTGGTCGAGTAGTTATTGAACGCCCTGCAAAATCTGCACGCATTACCATTCACTCCGCTCGTCCGGGTGTGGTTATCGGTAAAAAAGGTGAGGATATCGAAGTTTTGAAACGTGACTTGCAAGCCTTGATGGGTGTGCCTGTTCATGTAAATATTGAAGAGATCCGCCGTCCTGAGTTGGATGCTCAAATTATTGCTGACGGAATTGCCCAGCAGTTGGAAAAACGCGTTCAATTCCGTCGTGCTATGAAACGAGCAATGCAAAATGCAATGCGTTCTGGTGCTAAAGGCATTAAGATTATGACTTCAGGCCGTCTGAATGGTGCGGATATTGCCCGTAGCGAATGGTATCGTGAAGGTCGCGTGCCACTGCATACTTTACGTGCAAATGTAGATTATGCAACCAGCGAAGCGCACACCACATATGGTGTATTGGGTCTGAAAGTTTGGGTTTATACGGAAGGCAATATTAAATCTTCCAAACCTGAACATGAGAGTAAACAAAGAAAGGCAGGTAGACGTAATGCTGCAGCCAACTAGACTGAAATACCGTAAGCAACAAAAGGGTCGTAATACCGGCATCGCTACTCGCGGTAATAAGGTAAGTTTCGGTGAGTTCGGCTTGAAAGCCGTAGGTCGTGGTCGTTTGACTGCCCGTCAAATCGAAGCTGCTCGTCGTACAATGACCCGTCACATCAAACGTGGTGGTCGTATTTGGATTCGTGTATTCCCTGATAAACCGATTACTGAAAAGCCTATTCAAGTTCGTATGGGTGGCGGTAAAGGTAACGTGGAATATTACATTGCCGAAATTAAACCAGGTAAAGTGTTGTATGAAATGGATGGCGTTCCAGAGGAGCTGGCTCGTGAAGCATTCGAGTTGGCTGCTGCCAAATTGCCTATTCCTACAACCTTTGTAGTAAGACAGGTGGGTCAATAATGAAAGCAAATGAATTGAAAGACAAATCCGTTGAGCAGTTGAATGCAGATTTGTTGGACTTGTTGAAAGCTCAGTTTGGCTTACGTATGCAAAACGCTACTGGTCAATTAGGCAAACCAAGTGAATTGAAACGTGTACGTCGCGATATTGCTCGTATTAAAACCGTTTTAACTGAAAAAGGTGCTAAGTAATGAGCGAAACTAAAAATGTTCGTACTTTGCAAGGCAAAGTAGTAAGCGACAAAATGGATAAAACCGTAACAGTATTGGTTGAGCGTAAAGTAAAACATCCGCTGTATGGTAAGATTATTCGATTATCTACTAAAATCCATGCCCATGATGAAAATAATCAATATGGAATTGGTGATGTGGTTGTTATATCGGAATCTCGTCCATTGTCAAAAACTAAATCTTGGGTTGTCAGTGAGCTGGTTGAGAAAGCACGTTCTATTTAAGAATTAAAGCAACGTGCTTGGAATGGGAAACGAAGTATTGCAGCAAATCTAATTTGCGTGTAAACTTCGTTTCCTGTCTTTCAGTTTCTTCTGGAAGTTTCTTCCCTTTCGGGGTCCAAGACTGGTTTACTTGAACCGCAAGGTTTCATTTAATAAGCAGCGGCTTTGCTGTAAGTTATCTGAAAGTGGTAAATTAAGTTGGTTAATTTAAAGGTAATAACATGATTCAAATGCAGACCATCTTAGATGTGGCTGATAACTCTGGTGCGCGTAGAGTAATGTGTATCAAGGTATTGGGTGGGTCTAAGCGTCGCTATGCTTCGGTTGGCGATATTATTAAAGTTGCAATTAAAGATGCGGCTCCGCGTGGTCGTGTCAAGAAGGGCGATGTTTATAATGCTGTCGTTGTTCGTACTGCAAAAGGTGTTCGTCGTCCTGATGGAGCTTTGATTAAGTTTGATAACAATGCTGCTGTGTTGTTGAATAATAAGCTCGAACCTCTGGGTACTCGTATTTTTGGTCCTGTAACTCGTGAGCTGCGTACTGAGCGATTTATGAAAATCGTTTCATTGGCTCCTGAAGTATTGTAAGGGGTGGTGGAATGAATAAGATTGTTAAAGGCGATCAAGTTGTTGTTATCGCAGGTAAAGACAAGGGTAAGCGGGGTCAGGTCATCCGCGTGCTTGGTGGGAAGGTAATTGTTTCTGGTGTAAATGCTGTTAAGCGTCATCAGAAGTCGAATCCAATGCGCGGAGTTGAGGGTGGTATTATTGTAAAAGAAATGCCTTTGGATATTTCTAATGTTGCAATTCTGAATCCCGAGACAAACAAAGCAGACCGTGTTGGTATTAAATTGATTGAAACTGAAGGCAAAATTAAGCGCGTTCGTTTCTTCAAATCTAATGGCTCTATCATTGGAGCATAAGGAGATAACATGGCTCGTTTGAGAGAGTTTTATAAAAGTACTGTTGTCCCTGAGTTGGTTAAACAGTTTGGTTACAAATCGGTTATGGAAGTGCCCCGTATTGAAAAGATTACTTTAAATATGGGTGTTGGCGAAGCGGTTGCTGATAAGAAAGTAATGGAACACGCTGTGTCTGATTTGGAAAAAATTGCCGGTCAGAAACCTGTTGTAACTGTAGCCCGTAAATCTATTGCTGGTTTTAAAATTCGTGACAACTACCCTGTCGGTTGTAAAGTTACTTTGCGCCGTGATCAAATGTTTGAATTTTTGGACCGTTTGATTACTATTGCATTGCCTCGTGTTCGAGATTTTCGTGGTGTAAGCGGTAAGTCATTTGATGGTCGCGGTAATTACAATATGGGTGTTCGCGAACAAATTATTTTTCCGGAAATTGAGTACGATAAAATTGATGCTTTGCGTGGTTTGAATATTACTATTACTACTACAGCAAAAACCGATGAGGAAGCGAAAGCTTTATTGTCATTGTTTAAATTTCCGTTCAAAGGATAATCATGGCTAAGAAAGCACTTATTAATCGTGATCTGAAACGTCAAGCTTTGGCTAAAAAATATGCGGCTAAACGCGCGGCAATTAAAGCGGTAATCAATGATTCGAATGCAACTGAGGAAGAGCGTTTTGAAGCTCGTTTGAGGTTTCAATCCATTCCTCGTAATGCAGCACCTGTGCGTCAACGTCGTCGTTGTGCTTTGACAGGTCGCCCTCGTGGTACTTTCCGTAAATTTGGTTTGGGTCGTATTAAAATCCGTGAAATCGCCATGCGTGGCGAAATTCCGGGTGTTGTTAAAGCCAGCTGGTAATAGGAGTAATTAAGAATGAGTATGCATGATCCTATTTCCGATATGTTGACTCGTATCCGCAATGCGCAACGTGCTAATAAAGCAGCAGTTGCAATGCCTTCTTCAAAATTAAAGTGTGCTATTGCAAAGGTATTGAAAGAAGAGGGATATATTGAGGACTTCACAGTTTCATCTGACGTAAAGTCTATATTGGAAATTCAATTAAAATACTATGCAGGTCGTCCTGTAATTGAACAAATCAAGCGTGTATCTCGCCCTGGTTTGCGTATTTATAAAGCGTCTAGTGAGATTCCAAGTGTTATGAATGGCTTGGGTATTGCTATTGTTAGTACTTCTAAAGGTGTAATGACTGATCGTAAAGCACGTTCTCAAGGTGTTGGTGGTGAGTTGTTATGCATTGTAGCCTAGTGGAGGAAAAGAAATGTCACGTGTCGCAAAAAACCCAGTGACTGTTCCCGCTGGTGTAGAAGTAAAATTTGGAACAGAGGCATTAGTTATTAAGGGTAAGAACGGTGAATTATCTTTTCCTTTGCATTCTGATGTAGCCATTGAATTTAATGATGGCAAATTGACTTTTGTTGCGAATAACAGCAGTAAACAAGCAAATGCAATGTCTGGTACTGCTCGCGCATTAGTCAGCAATATGGTCAAAGGTGTTTCAGAAGGTTTTGAGAAGAAATTACAATTGATAGGCGTAGGTTATCGTGCTCAAGCACAAGGTAAAATCTTGAATCTGTCTTTGGGTTTTTCTCATCCAATCGTATATGAAATGCCTGAAGGTGTCTCCGTTCAAACTCCTAGCCAAACAGAGATTGTTTTAACCGGCTCGGATAAACAAGTTGTTGGTCAAGTTGCTGCTGAGATTCGTGCGTTCCGAGCTCCTGAGCCTTATAAAGGTAAAGGTGTTCGCTATGTAGGCGAAGTAGTGGTAATGAAAGAAGCCAAGAAAAAATAATTGAGGTTCACTAATGGATAAACATACAACCCGACTCCGTCGTGCACGCAAAACCCGTGCTCGTATTGCGGACTTGAAAATGGTAAGATTATGTGTGTTCCGAAGCAATAATCATATTTATGCTCAAGTAATTAGTGCTGAAGGTGATAAAGTATTGGCCCAAGCCTCTACATTGGAAGCTGAGGTGCGCGGTAGTCTGAAATCTGGAAGCAATGTTGAAGCAGCTGCAATAGTTGGTAAACGTATTGCTGAGAAGGCTAAAGCAGCAGGTGTAGAAAAGGTTGCTTTTGATCGTTCAGGTTTCCAATATCACGGTCGTGTGAAGGCTTTGGCTGAAGCTGCTCGTGAAAATGGTTTGAGCTTCTAAATATTTGGAGACTTTCAGATGGCAAAACATGAAATTGAAGAACGCGGTGACGGTCTGATTGAAAAGATGGTCGCAGTTAACCGTGTAACCAAAGTAGTTAAAGGTGGTCGCATTATGGCTTTCTCTGCGCTAACTGTTGTTGGTGATGGAGATGGTCGTATTGGTATGGGTAAAGGTAAGTCAAAAGAGGTGCCTGTTGCAGTCCAAAAGGCGATGGATCAAGCACGACGCTCTATGATTAAGGTACCATTAAAAAATGGTACGATTCATCATGAGGTTATTGGTCGACATGGTGCTACTAAAGTATTTATGCAGCCTGCTAAAGAGGGTAGCGGCGTAAAAGCCGGTGGACCTATGCGTTTGGTTTTTGATGCTATGGGCATTCATAATATCTCCGCCAAAGTGCACGGATCTACTAACCCATATAATATCGTACGTGCAACATTAGATGGTTTGTCTAAGTTGCATACTCCTGCTGATATCGCAGCCAAACGTGGCTTGACAGTGGAAGACATTTTGGGAGTTAACCATGGCTGAACAAAAAAAGATTAGGGTTACATTGGTTAAAAGCCTGATTGGTACAATTGAATCTCATCGTGCATGTGCACGCGGTTTGGGTTTGCGTTGTCGCGAGCATACGGTAGAGGTTTTAGATACCCCCGAAAACCGTGGTATGATTAATAAAATCAGCTACTTGTTGAAAGTGGAGTCTTGATATGTTTTTGAATACAATTCAACCTGCTGTTGGTGCTACGCATGCTGGTCGTCGTGTTGGACGCGGTATTGGTAGTGGTCTTGGCAAAACGGGTGGTCGTGGTCATAAAGGTCAAAAGAGCCGGTCTGGTGGGTTTCATAAGGTGGGTTTCGAGGGTGGTCAAATGCCCTTGCAACGACGTCTCCCTAAAAGAGGTTTTAAATCTTTAACAGCATCAGCTAATGCACAGCTTCGTTTAAGTGAACTGGAATCAATTGCTGTTAATGAGATTGATATTTTGGTCTTAAAGCAAGCAGGTCTGATTGCATCTACAGTCTCTAATGTTAAAGTTATTGCTTCTGGTGAAATTTCTAAGGCAGTTGCTTTGAAGGGTATTAAAGCTACCAAAGGTGCAAGAGCTGCTATCGAGGCTGTTGGTGGTAAGATTGAAATGTAAGGTTTAATATTGTGGCTAATCAACAAACGTCATCAGGTTTATCCAAGTTTGGAGATCTTAAGAAACGTCTTTTGTTTCTATTTGGAGCATTGATTGTTTTTCGAATTGGTGCCCATATACCCGTACCTGGAGTTGATGCTGTTGCTTTAGCTAAATTATACGAAAGCGCTGGAAACGGCATCCTGGGAATGTTGAATATGTTTTCCGGTGGGTCGTTAGAGCGCTTTAGTATATTTGCAATAGGAATCATGCCATATATTTCAGCTTCTATTATTGTGCAGCTCGCTTCTGAAATTTTGCCATCATTGAAGGCTTTAAAAAAAGAAGGGGAGGCTGGTAGAAAGGTAATTACGAAATATACTAGGTATGGTACTGTTTTGTTAGCAATTCTTCAAAGTCTAGGTGTTGCATCTTTCGTATTTCAGCAAGGAGTTGTTGTAACAAGTTCATTTGAGTTTCATGTTTCCACGGTAGTTTCTTTGGTAACGGGAACCATGTTTCTTATGTGGCTTGGGGAGCAAATTACTGAAAGGGGTATCGGGAACGGTATTTCTTTAATCATTACGGCAGGTATTGCTTCAGGTATTCCTTCGGGTATTGCAAAGCTGGTTACACTGACGAACCAAGGTTCTATGAGTATACTTACGGCGTTGCTTGTTGTATTTGGTGCCTTATTATTAATTTATTTGGTTGTATACTTTGAAAGTGCACAGCGGAAGATTCCTATTCATTATGCAAAACGCCAGTTTAATGGCGGGGTGGGTAGTCAAAATACGCATATGCCTTTCAAGTTGAATATGGCTGGTGTTATTCCCCCAATTTTTGCTTCCAGTATTATTCTATTTCCATCTACTCTTTTAGGTTGGTTTGGTTCGGCTGATACAAATAGTGTTTTGCACAAAATAGCTGGATTGTTACAACACGGTCAATTGCTGTATATGGCTTTATTTGCATCGACAGTTATTTTCTTTTGTTATTTTTATACGGCTTTGTTTTTTAGCCCTAAAGAAATGGCAGAGAATTTAAAAAAGAGTGGTGCTTTTGTTCCTGGGATTAGACCTGGTGAGCAGACCTCTAGGTATTTAGAAAAAGTTGTATTACGTTTGACATTGTTTGGAGCTCTTTATATTACAACTATTTGTTTAATTCCAGAGTTCTTAACTACGGTTTTAAATATACCTTTTTATTTGGGTGGCACGTCTTTGTTGATTCTAGTTGTTGTAACGATGGATTTTAGTACACAAATAAATTCGTATAGGCTTACTCAACAGTATGATAAGTTAATGACTCGTTCAGAAATGAAATCATTTTCTCGGAAATAGAATTATGGCGAAAGAAGATACTATCCAAATGCAAGGTGAAATTCTTGAAACTTTACCTAATGCAACATTTAAAGTAAAACTTGAGAATGACCATATTGTATTGGGTCATATTTCTGGGAAGATGCGGATGCATTACATTCGTATTTCTCCGGGAGATAAGGTCACAGTAGAGCTGACACCTTATGATTTAACTAGGGCTCGAATTGTTTTCAGAGCAAGATAAACCAATAAAAGGAAAATAAAATGCGTGTACAACCATCTGTTAAGAAAATTTGCCGAAATTGCAAGATTATTCGTCGAAATCGTGTAGTTCGTGTAATTTGTACTGATCCCCGTCACAAACAGCGTCAAGGTTAATGGAATATTTCTTTTAATGTGATTCTGTGATATAGTGACGCACTTTGCCCTAAAAAGGAAAAAATATGGCTCGTATTGCAGGGGTAAATATCCCTAATAACGCACACATCGTAATTGGTCTTCAGGCTATTTACGGTATTGGTGCTACTCGTGCTAAATTGATTTGTGAGGCTGCAAATATTGCGCCTGATACTAAAGCAAAAGATTTGGACGAGACTCAATTAGATGCTTTGCGTGATCAAGTTGCCAAGTATGAAGTAGAAGGTGATTTGCGTCGTGAAGTAACTATGAGTATCAAGCGATTAATGGACATGGGCTGCTATCGTGGCTTCCGTCATCGTCGCGGCTTACCATGCCGCGGTCAACGCACTCGTACAAATGCGCGTACCCGCAAAGGTCCGCGCAAAGCGATTGCTGGTAAGAAATAAATTTTAAGGAATTTTATTAATGGCTAAAGCAAACACAGCTTCACGTGTACGTAAAAAAGTACGTAAAACCGTGAGTGAGGGTATTGTGCACGTTCATGCATCTTTCAACAATACCATCATTACAATCACTGACCGTCAAGGCAATGCGTTGTCTTGGGCTACCTCTGGCGGCGCTGGTTTTAAAGGTTCTCGTAAAAGTACACCATTTGCAGCACAAGTTGCAGCAGAAGCAGCTGGTAAAGTTGCCCAAGAGTATGGCGTTAAAAATTTAGAGGTTCGTATTAAAGGTCCAGGTCCTGGTCGCGAATCCTCTGTACGTGCTTTGAATGCTCTTGGTTTCAAGATTACCAGCATTACTGACGTTACCCCGTTGCCTCATAACGGTTGCCGTCCGCCTAAAAAACGTCGTATTTAATATTGGAGTGATTTGAAACATGGCACGTTATATTGGCCCTAAATGTAAGTTGGCACGTCGCGAAGGTACGGATTTGTTTTTGAAGAGTGCGCGCCGCTCTTTGGATTCTAAATGTAAAATTGATTCCGCTCCCGGTCAGCATGGTGCAAAAAAACCGCGTCTGTCAGATTATGGTTTGCAGTTGCGTGAAAAACAAAAAATCCGCCGTATTTATGGCGTATTAGAACGTCAGTTCCGTCGTTATTTCGCAGAAGCTGATCGTCGTAAAGGTTCTACTGGCGAGTTGCTGTTGCAATTGCTGGAATCTCGTTTGGATAATGTCGTTTATCGTATGGGTTTCGGTTCTACCCGAGCTGAAGCAAGACAGCTTGTTTCTCATAAGGCGATAGCTGTAAATGGACAAGTTGTCAATATTCCTTCTTTCCAAGTGAAAGCTGGTGATGTTGTCTCAGTTCGTGAAAAAGCCAAAAAACAGGTACGTATTCAAGAAGCATTGGGTTTGGCAACTCAAATCGGCTTGCCGGGTTGGGTTTCTGTAGATGCAGATAAACTTGAGGGTGTGTTCAAAAACATGCCAGATCGCTCGGAATTGACCGGTGATATTAATGAACAGCTGGTGGTAGAGTTCTACTCTAAATAATGCTAGCTCAGTGAGGGACAGTTAAATGCAGAATAGCACAACCGAATTTTTGAAACCTCGTCAAATTGATGTAAATACTTTTTCTGCAACTCGTGCAAAAGTATCTATGCAGCCATTTGAACGTGGTTTCGGTCATACCTTAGGTAATGCTTTGCGCCGTATCTTACTGTCATCCATGAATGGTTTTGCTCCTACTGAAGTAGCTATTGCCGGTGTATTACACGAATATTCTACTGTTGATGGTATTCAGGAAGATGTTGTTGACATTTTACTGAATATTAAAGGTATTGTGTTTAAACTCCATGGTCGTAGCCAAGTTCAACTTGTGTTGAAGAAATCAGGTTCAGGTGTCGTATCTGCCGGTGATATTGAGTTGCCGCATGATGTAGAAATTCTGAATCCTGGTCATGTCATTTGTCATTTGGCTGATAACGGTCAAATTGAGATGGAAATTAAAGTGGAGCAAGGTCGTGGTTATCAATCTGTTTCAGGTCGTCAGGTAGTTCGTGATGAGAACCGTCAGATTGGTGCAATCCAGTTGGATGCGAGTTTTTCGCCCATCAGCCGTGTTAGCTTTGAGGTTGAGCCTGCACGTGTAGAGCAGCGGACGGATCTTGATAAGTTGGTTTTGGATATCGAAACCGACGGTTCTATTGATCCTGAGGAAGCTGTACGCAGTGCGGCACGTATTTTGATTGATCAGATGTCTATTTTTGCTGATTTGCAGGGTACTCCTGTGGAGGAGGTTGAAGAAAAAGCACCTCCTATCGACCCTGTTCTTTTGCGTCCGGTAGATGATCTGGAATTGACAGTACGTTCAGCTAATTGTTTGAAAGCTGAGGATATTTATTATATTGGCGATTTGATTCAACGCACTGAAACCGAGCTTCTTAAAACGCCGAATTTGGGACGTAAATCTTTGAATGAGATTAAGGAAGTATTGGCATCTAAAGGTTTGACACTGGGTTCTAAGTTGGAAGCATGGCCACCTGTAGGCTTGGAAAAGCCTTAATGAAGAATTAAAGGATAATTGATATGCGTCATCGTAATGGCAATCGCAAATTAAACCGTACCAGCAGTCATCGTGCTGCAATGCTGCGTAATATGGCGAATTCATTATTGACTCACGAAACTATTGTAACAACTCTGCCTAAGGCCAAGGAATTGCGCCGTGTAGTAGAGCCGTTGATTACATTGGGTAAAAAACCGTCATTGGCAAACCGCCGTTTGGCATTTGACCGTACTCGCGACCGTGATGTTGTGGTAAAACTGTTTGGCGATTTGGGTCCTCGTTTTACTGCTCGTAACGGTGGTTATGTTCGAGTGTTGAAATACGGATTCCGTAAAGGTGATAATGCACCTCTGGCACTGGTTGAATTGGTTGACAAACCGGCTGCTGAGTAATTTTAGTCGTATAACGCCATCTGCCGAAAAGCAGGTGGCGTTATTTTTGCAATATCTGATAGGTAATAGGGTATTGGCTATTATGTTTAAAATATTAATTGAATAGCTAGGGTTTGCGCGGTAAACTTACATCATTAAAAAATTCTATGATGGTCTATATGATGAATGCCTTCGATATAAAGTCGACAAAGATGGACGTATTGTCTATATCTTTGCATACATCAGACTTGTTTGATTTGGAAGATGTGTTGGTCAAATTGGGCAAGAAGTTTCAAGAGTCTGGTGTTGTTCCATTTGTTCTGGATGTTCAAGAGTTTGATTATCCCGAGTCTTTGGATCTTGCTGCATTGGTTTCGTTGTTTTCAAGGCATGGTATGCAAATTTTGGGTCTGAAGCATTCTAATGAACGTTGGGCTGCTGTGGCTATGAAGTATCATTTGCTGTTTTGTCTGTCTCATTCGGAAAATGTTAAAGAACTGGGTCAGGTTGAGGTGCAGAAAACGGAGGATGGTCAGAAAGCAAGGAAAACAGTATTGATTACATCCCCTGTCCGTACCGGTCAGCAGGTTTATGCCGAAGATGGCGATTTGATTGTTACGGGGGCGGTCAGCCAGGGGGCGGAATTGATTGCGGATGGCAATATACATATTTATGCGCCGATGAGAGGGCGTGCTTTGGCCGGCGCCAAGGGTGATACTTCTGCCCGCATATTTATCCACTCCATGCAGGCAGAACTGGTTTCTGTGGCGGGTATTTACCGTAATTTTGAACAGGATTTGCCGGATCATCTGCACAAGCAGCCGGTACAGATATTGTTGCAGGATAATCGGTTGGTTATCAGTGCAATTGGCTCAGAGTAATTGTTTGATATTTTAAAAAGGAAATATTGTGGCAAAAATTATTGTAGTAACTTCAGGTAAGGGCGGTGTCGGTAAAACGACTACCAGTGCCAGTATTGCGACAGGTTTGGCATTACGCGGATATAAAACGGCGGTAATTGATTTTGATGTGGGTTTGCGCAATCTCGACCTCATTATGGGTTGCGAGCGTCGTGTCGTTTATGACCTGATCAATGTCATTCAGGGTGAGGCGACACTCAACCAGGCTTTGATTAAAGATAAAAATTGTGAAAACCTGTTTATTTTGCCGGCTTCCCAGACTCGGGATAAAGACGCTTTGACACGCGAGGGCGTAGAAAAAGTGATGCAGGAGCTGTCCGGCAAGAAAATGGGCTTTGAGTATATTATTTGCGACTCTCCCGCCGGTATTGAGCAGGGTGCATTGATGGCGTTGTATTTTGCTGATGAAGCCATTGTAACGACCAATCCCGAGGTTTCCAGTGTGCGTGACTCCGACAGGATTTTGGGAATTTTGCAAAGCAAATCCCGTAAGGCAGAGCAAGGCGGTTCGGTTAAAGAACATCTGTTGATTACGCGTTATTCTCCCGAACGTGTGGCAAAAGGCGAAATGCTGTCTGTACAGGATATTTGCGATATTCTGCGTATTCCTTTGTTGGGTGTGATTCCCGAATCCCAAAACGTCTTGCAGGCATCCAATTCCGGAGAACCGGTCATCCATCAGGACAGCGTAGCGGCTTCCGAGGCATATAAGGACGTTATTGCCCGTCTTTTGGGCGAGAACCGTGAAATGCGTTTCTTGGAAGCTGAGAAAAAAAGCTTCTTCAAACGTCTGTTCGGAGGATAAGGTATGTCATTGATCGAACTTTTATTCGGCAGAAAGCAGAAAACGGCAACCGTTGCCCGCGACCGCCTTCAAATCATCATTGCCCAAGAGCGCGCCCAAGAAGGTCAGGCTCCGGATTACCTGCCGACTTTACGTAAAGAGTTGATGGAAGTCCTGTCCAAATATGTGAATGTTTCATTAGACAATATCCGTATTTCCCAAGAAAAGCAGGATGGTATGGATGTGCTTGAGTTGAACATTACTTTGCCGGAACAGAAAAAGGTATAGGACATGACCTTAACCGAATTGCGGTACATCGTCGCAGTCGCCCAAGAACGTCATTTCGGCCGGGCGGCGCGGCGTTGTTTTGTCAGCCAGCCCACTTTGTCTATTGCCATTAAGAAATTGGAAGAAGAGCTTGCCGTCTCTTTGTTTGACCGGAGCAGCAACGATATTATTACGACCGAGGCGGGGGAACGTATCGTTGCACAGGCGCGTAAGGTGTTGGAAGAGGCGGAGCTTATCAGGCATTTGGCAAATGAAGAACAAAACGAGCTGGAGGGTGCGTTCAAACTCGGGCTGATTTTTACGGTTGCGCCGTACCTGCTGCCGAAACTGATTGTCTCGTTGCGCCGTACTGCACCGAAAATGCCTTTGATGTTGGAAGAGAATTACACGCATACTTTGACCGAGTCGCTCAAACGCGGGGACGTTGACGCGATTATCGTTGCCGAACCGTTTCAAGAGCCGGGCATTGTTACCGAACCCTTGTATGACGAACCGTTTTTCGTGATTGTCCCGAAAGGGCATTCATTTGAGGAACTGGATGCCGTTTCGCCTCGGATGCTGGGTGAGGAGCAGGTTTTGCTGCTGACGGAAGGCAACTGTATGCGGGATCAGGTGCTCTCAAGCTGTTCCGAATTGGCGGCGAAACAACGCATACAGGGGCTGACCAATACATTGCAGGGCAGCTCGATCAATACAATCCGCCATATGGTTGCCAGCGGTTTGGCAATCAGCGTGTTGCCGGCAACCGCGCTGACCGAAAACGATCATATGCTGTTCAGCATTATTCCGTTTGAGGGTACGCCGCCAAGCCGGCGGGTCGTATTGGCGTACCGCCGCAATTTTGTCCGTCCGAAGGCGTTGTCGGCGATGAAGGCGGCGATTATGCAGTCGCAGCTTCACGGGGTAAGTTTTATCCACGACTAGGCGCGGGCAATGCCGTCTGAAACGGATTTCAGACGGCATTTGTTATCTCTGCCGTCAATCAGGCAAACCGATTTGACCTGCAATCGTTTTTTATTTCACTTTCGTACATACCTCACGGGAAGTTCCGTCTTCAGACACCAATTTTCCTGTTTTATCCACTTGATATACTTCATCTTTACCGGGTTTGTCCATCTGCGCGACCAATCCGGTGTACATCATGCTTTCCAAGAGTCGTCCATCCTCCGACTTTTCCAACCACGCCAGCGTTTCGGGGCTGTGCTGTCGTGAAACTTCGCTATATTTGATTTGGCTTTCCGTCAAGGCATTGTTTTCAAAACGCCATTTCCCTGAGCCGACAACACGGTATGCCAAGATATTGCCGTCATCATCAATTTTGAGTATAGCATCGCCACGGAAACTGCCGTCCTGAAGATATTCGACTTTTGCATCACCGTGAATGTTTTCATCAGTGCCGATACAATGCCATGTACCGACAATCGGAGAAGCTAAGGCGGTTGTTGCGGATAAAAGTACCGGCAAAATAAAGAGTTTCATCGTATTTCCTTTGACGTTCAAGAAATATAAATCACGAGGCCGGCAATCAGCACCAGCTGGACACCCAGCTTCATCAGCGCGGTACGGCTGACGAAGTAGATAAACCAAGTGCCGGTCAGAATCAACAGTAGAATAATCAGCCACGGTCGCCATTTGTTGAGGTGGACGGCTTCGGTAAAGCAGGTATGAATATGAAGTACGACGATGGCGACGACGAGCAATATAGACACGATGAAGTCCATCATTTGATTTCCTTTTGATGAGGCCGTCTGAAAACCCCGGTTTCAGGTTTTCAGACGGCCTTGTTTATTCAATCAAATCAGTCTTTCAACTTCGCCAACTGATTTTGAACTTTCGACATTTTGTCTTCCAATTCCGCCAAATCGGCTTTGTCTTTTTCCACCAGATGCGCGGGGGCTTTTTCGGTGTAGCCGGGTTTGGAGAGTTTGGCGTTGAGTTTGTCCCAGGCTTTTTGCAGCTTCTCGGCTTCTTTGCCCAAACGGGCGGTTTCGGCGGCTTTGTCGATTTCGACTTTCAGCATCAGGCGCGCGCCGTTGCAGACGGCGACGGGCGCGTCTTCGCTTTCGGGCAGGGCGGCGACTTGCCGTGCTTCGGTCAGGCGGGTCATCATCGGCAGGTATTTGAGGTAGTCCGCCAAGTCGTCCGCGCTTTCGACAAACAGCGGGGCTTTGACATTAGGCTGGATGCCCATTTCGCCGCGCAGGTTGCGGACGGTGCCGATCAAATCCTGCAACACGGTCATTTGCTCGAATGCCGTCTGAACAATATCGCCGCCGTCGGCTTCGGGGAAGCGGGCGAGCATGATGCTGTCGGCGGTTTTCGCGTCGCACATAGGAGCGACGGTTTGCCACAGTTCTTCTGTGATGAACGGGATAATCGGATGCAGCAGGCGCAGGGCGGCTTCGAGTACGCGCAACAAGGTATGGCGTGTGGCGCGCTGGCGGCTGGCGCAACCGGTTTGAAGCTGCACTTTGGCGAGTTCCAAATACCAGTCGCAATAGTCGTTCCACACGAAGCTGTACAGGGTTTCCGCCGCCAAATCAAAGCGGTAGGTTTCGTAGGCTTGCGTAACCTGCTCGATGGTCTGATTCAGACGGCCTACAATCCACATATCGGGGAAGGAATAGCCGCGTGGTTCGGTGGCGGTTGCACCGTAGCCGCAGTCTTGGTTTTCGGTGTTCATCAGCACAAAATTGGTGGCGTTCCAGATTTTGTTGCAGAAGTTGCGGTAGCCTTCGGCGCGCTTGAAGTCGAAGTTGACGCTGCGCCCCAAGCTGGCGTAGCTCGCCATGGTAAAGCGCAATGCGTCCGCGCCCATGCTCGGAATGCCTTCGGGGAAGAGTTTTTTCGTGGCTTCTTCCACTTTCGGCGCAGTTTCGGGTTTGCGCAGGCCGGTTGTGCGTTTTACCAGCAGTTTTTCCAAGTCGATACCGTCGATCAAATCGACGGGGTCGATGACGTTGCCTTCGGATTTGGACATTTTTTTGCCTTCGTGGTCACGCACGATGCCGTGGATGTACACGTCTTTAAATGGTACTTTGCCGGTGAAGTGGGTGGTCATCATAATCATGCGCGCCACCCAGAAGAAGATGATTTCGTAGCCGGTGACCAAGACATTGGACGGTAGGAAGGCTTTGAGTTCGTCGGTTTCAGACGGCCAGCCGAGGGTGGAAAACGGCACGAGCGCGGAGGAGAACCATGTATCCAATACGTCTTCTTCGCGGGTCAAGCCTGTTTTGCCGGCTTGTTTTTCGGCTTCTTCCTGATTGCGGGCAACGTACACATTGCCTTCGTTGTCGTACCATGCAGGGATTTGATGACCCCACCACAGTTGGCGCGAGATGCACCAGTCTTGGATGTTGTTCATCCATTGGTTGTAGGTATTGACCCAGTTTTCGGGGATAAAGCGTACCGCGCCGCTGTCGACGGCTTTTTTGGCTTTGTCGGCGAGGCTTAAGCCTTTGAATTCGCTGTCAGGTTCGCCGCCGTTTGGCGTGGCGGACATGGCGACAAACCATTGGCTGGTCAGCATCGGCTCAATCACCGAACCTGTGCGGTCGCCTTTCGGCGTCATCAGCGTGTGCGCTTTGATTTCGACCAACAGGCCTTGTTCCTGCAAATCGGCAACCATTTGTTTGCGCGCGGCAAAGCGGTCCAAGCCTGCGTATTTTTCAGGCAGGGCAAAGCCTTGTTGCGCTTCGCCTTTGAAGTTGAACACTTCGGCGTTTGCCAGCACTTTGGCTTCCAAGTCGAACACATTAATCAGGCGCGTGTCGTGGCGTTTGCCGACTTCGTAGTCGTTGAAGTCGTGCGCAGGCGTGATTTTTACGCAGCCGGTGCCGAAATCTTTTTCGACGTATTCGTCGGCGATAACGGGGATGGTACGGCCGGTCAGCGGCAGGATTAACTCTTTGCCGATTAAGTGGGTATAACGTTCGTCTTCGGGATTGACGGCAACGGCCACGTCGCCCAGCAGCGTTTCGGGACGGGTAGTCGCCACGATAACGGCTTTGGCAGGATTGTCGGCCAGAGGATAGCGGATGTGCCACATAGAGCCTTGTTCTTCCACGCTTTCCACTTCCAAATCCGATACCGCCGTGCCAAGCACGGGATCCCAGTTCACCAAGCGTTTGCCGCGGTAAATCAAGCCTTGCTCAAACAGGCGCACGAACACTTCGGTTACGGTTTCGGCACGCACGTCGTCCATCGTGAAATACTCGCGCGTCCAGTCGGCAGAACAACCCACGCGGCGCATTTGTTGGGTAATCGTACCGCCGGAAACTTCTTTCCACTCCCACACTTTCTCCAAAAATTTTTCGCGCCCCAAGTCATGACGGGACACGTTTTGCGCGGCAAGCTGACGCTCGACCACGATTTGCGTGGCGATGCCCGCGTGGTCTGTGCCGGGAATCCAGGCGGTGTTGCAGCCTTTCATGCGGTAGTAGCGGGTCAGGCCGTCCATGATGGTTTGGTTGAAGGCATGGCCCATGTGCAGCGTGCCGGTTACATTCGGCGGCGGCAGTTGGATGGAGAAAGACGGTTTGGTTAAATCCATATCGGGCTGGAAATAACCTTGGGTTTCCCAGTTTTGATAGTGTTTGGATTCGATTTCGGCGGGATTGTATTTGTCTAACATATGAAGCCCTGAGAAATAAGATGATTTGATGGTTTGAATTATAGCGCAAATGCCGTCTGAAACGCTTTTGGAGGTTTCAGACGGCATCAAAAGGGTACGGTCAGCGGATGATGCCGCGCGTCGATTGTGCGAAAAAGTCTCGGAATACGGCAAGCTCGGCTTGGGTTTCGGCGCGGCGGAGAATGTCTGCCTTGGCCTCTTCAAACGGAATGCCGCGATGGTAGAGGGTTTTGTATACGTCTTTGACGGCGGAAATCTGTTCTGCGGTAAAACCGTTGCGGCGCATGCCTTCGCTGTTGAGCCCCGCCGGTTCGGCGCGGTAGCCCGATGCCATGAAGTAGGGCGGTACGTCTTTGTGTACGCCTGCGGCGAAGGCGGTCATGGCGTAGTCACCGATGCGGCAGAATTGGAAAACCAGCGTGTAGCCGCCCAAAACGACGTAGTCGCCAATGGTAACGTGTCCGGCAAGCGAGGCGTTGTTGGCGAAAATGGTGTGGTTGCCGACCACGCAGTCGTGCGCGAGGTGGCAGTACGCCATAATCCAGTTGCCGTCGCCGATGCGGGTTTCGCCGATGCCGGTTACCGTGCCTAAATTAAAGGTGGTGAATTCGCGGATGGTGTTGCCGTTGCCGATAATCAGCTTGGTCGGCTCGTCGCGGTATTTTTTGTCCTGCGGAATTTCGCCGAGGCTGGCAAATTGGAAAATGCGGTTGTTTTCGCCGATGCTGGTGTGGCCGTTGATGACGGCGTGCGGGCCGATTTCGGTATTCGCACCGATTTGGACGTTGGGGCCGATAACGGTGTACGCGCCGACTTTGACGCTGGAGTCGAGTTCGGCTTTGGGGTCGATGACGGCGGTCGGGTGGATGAGGGGCATATTTTGTTCCTTCGGATGGGTATGCCGTCTGAAGGCCTGTGAGGATGTTCAGACGGCATCATGTGCATCAAACCACGCGTTTGGCGCACATAATCACGGCTTCGACGGCGACTTGGCCGTCTACTTTGGCAACGGCGTTGAATTTGCCGATGCCGCGCCGGCTGGTCAGCAGCCCGACTTCAAAGACGAGTTGGTCGCCGGGGATGACTTGGCGTTTGAAGCGGGCTTCGTCTATGCCGGCGAAGAAGAAGAATTCGTTTTCTTTGCGTCCGCCTTCGCTCAAAATCGCCAACGTGCCGCACGCCTGCGCCATCGCTTCGATGATGAGTACGCCGGGCATCACGGGCAGGTCGGGAAAATGGCCTTGGAACTGCGGCTCGTTTATGCTGACGTTTTTAATCGCGGTCAGGGTTTTCATCGGCTCGAAGGCGGTGATGCGGTCGAGCTGGAGAAACGGGTAGCGGTGGGGGATGAGTTTTTGGATGTCTTTGGCTTCGATGGGGAGTTGAACGTCCATGTTTTTTGTGTTCCTTGGAAAAATCGGTTTGGATTTATTGCGTGTCTTTGCCGTCTGAAAGCTGCTGTTCCAGCGTTTTGAGGCGTTTGTTCATTTCGCTTAAGCGGTGGATGTAAACGGCGTTGCGCGCCCATTCTTTATGCTCGGACATCGGGAAGATGCCGGCAAGGTGTTTGCCGCTTTCGGTAATGCTGTGGGTGACGGACGTGCCGCCGCCAATGGTGGTTTTGTCAGCGATTTCGATGTGTCCGACCGTACCGACGCCGCCGCCGATGATGCAGTAGCTGCCTATGGTTACGCTGCCGGAAATGCCGGTTTTGGCGGCGATGACGGTGTGCGAACCGATTTTGCAGTTGTGTCCGATTTGGACTTGGTTGTCGATTTTGGTGCCGTTGCCGACGGTGGTGTCGCTCATCGCGCCCCGGTCGATGTTGGTGTTCGAGCCGATTTCCACGTCGTCGCCCAGCGTTACCGCGCCGGTTTGCGGGATTTTAAACCACGAATCGCCGGCGAAGGCGAGTCCGAATCCGTCCGCGCCGATGACCGCGCCGCTGTGGATTTCGACGCGTCTGCCCAGTGTGCAGCCGTAATAAACGACGGCGTTGGGATGTAAAACAACTTCATCACCTAAACGGCAATCGTGTTGGACGACGGCGTTTGCCAAGATGCGGCAGCCTTCGCCGAGCACGGTGTTTGCGCCGATGTAGGCGTTCGCGCCGATTTCGCAGCTTGCGGGAACGGTCGCACTCTCTTCGACGACGGCGGTCGGATGGATGCCGCCGCGCGCTTTGACGACGGGTGAAAACAGGCGCGCGACTTTGGCGAAATAGAGGTAGGGGTCGTCGGCGACAATTAGGTTGCGCCCTTCAAATCCGTCTGCCGCTTTGGCGGAAACGATGACCGCGCCCGCGCTGCTGTCGTGAACTTCGGCTTTGTATTTCGGGTTGGCGAGGAAGCTGATGTGTTCCGCCTGCGCGTCTGCGAGCGGGCGCACGGCGGTGATGGAAATGTCCTCGCCGCGCCATTCGCCGCCGAGCCGCGCGGTGATTTGGGACAGGGTGTAGGTGGCCGGAATCATGGTTTTCCTGTTCGGTATGCCGTCTGAAAGGATCAGCGGGCGTTCATTTCTTTAATGACGCTGTCGGTAACGTCGTATTGGGTGTTGACGTAAATCACGTCCTGCAAAATGACATCGTAACCTTCCTGTTTGGCGATTTTGACGATGACGCGGTTGGCGTTTTGCTGGAGGGAGGCAAACTCTTCGTTGCGGCGGAGGTTGTAGTCTTCTTCAAACTGCGCCTGTTTTTTGCGGAACGCTGCGACCAGCCCGCGCCATTTTTCTTCGGCTTGCGCCTTTTTTGCGTCTTTGAGTTTGCCTTCGGCAAGCTGCCTTTCCAAATCCAGGCCTTCGCGTTGCAGTTTTTGCAATTCGTCCTGGCGGGCGGAAAATTCGCCGTCCAGCGTTTTTTGGATGTCGCGCGCCTGCTTGGATTCGAGGTAGATGCGTTCGGTGTTGATAAAGCCGATTTTTTGGAAGGTGTCGGCGTGCGCGCCTGCGGTGCAGCACAAACCGATCAGGGCGGCGGCAAGCGCGCGGGTCAGACGGGTCATGGTAAAACTCCTTCGGATGTTGCCGCAAATGCCGTCTGAAGCCTTCAGACGGCATTTGCGGGATTAGAACGTCGTGCCGAGTTGGAATTGGAAGCGTTGGATTTCGTCTTCCGTTTTTTTCTTCAGCGGGTAGGCGTAGCTGAATTTCATCGGGCCCAAAGGCGAGAGCCAGGTAACCGCGCCGCCGGCGGAATAGCGCAATTCGTTGGCGAAGGTCGATTTGTGGATATTGCCGGGGCCGTAAACGTTTTGAACCCTGCCGCCGGTCGTGCCGGCAGCGCCGGTGCCGGTACCGCCGGTTGCGGAACTGCTGTTGTCGTCGTAGGTTTTGCCGTCCCACACGCTGCCTGCGTCGGCAAACAGGCTCAGGCGGACGGTGCGCGCGTCTTTCGCGCCCGGCATCGGGAAGAGCAGCTCGGCGGAGACGTTGGCTTTTTTGTTGCCGCCGTAGCTGATTTTTTCGCCGTATTCGTCATACACTTTCGGGCCGAGCGTGCCGCTTTCGTAGCCGCGCACCGAGCCCAGTCCGCCGCCGTAGAAGTTTTCAAAGAAAGGGATTTCTTTGGTTTTGCCGTAGCCGCCGGCATAGCCGGCTTCGCCGCCGAGCATCAGCGTGAAGGTTTTGCTCAGGGGGAAGAACCAGGTTTGGTTGTGGGTGGCGGAGTAGTATTGCAGTTTGCTGCCGGGCAGGGCGATTTCGGCATTGACGCCTGCCAGGTAGCCGCGTGTCGGCCACAGGGCATTGTCGGTTTTGTTGCGTCCCCAGCCAACGGTACCTTTGTACAGCCAGCCTTTGAAGCTGCCGTCTGCGCCGTTGGTTTTGCCGTATTGTTTGATAAAGTCGGCATAGCGTTTGGGTGCTTTGTTGTAGGTGTTGACGGTCAGGTGTTCTGCCGCCAAACCGAAATTCACGCGGTCGTATTCGGTAACGGGGATACCCATCCTTACGCCGCCGCCGGCGGTGGTGGTTTTATATTGTTTCACGCCGGAGGACGATTTGCGCGGGTCGAAGGCTTTTCCGTAAATATCGTAGCCCAGGCTGACCCCGTCTGCCGTGAAGTACGGGTCGGTAAACGACAGCGAGCCGTTAAGCGTGGTTTTGCTCCTGGAGGCGCGCAGGGCGGCCGACTTGCCCGTACCGAACAGGTTGTCTTGCGATACGCCTGCGGACATGACCAACCCGGTATCTTGAACCCAACCCGCGCTCAAATCCAGGGAACCGGTGGAACGTTCGGTCAGGCTCATGTTCAAATCGACTTTGTCGGGCGTGTTGGCAAGCGGGACAGCATCAAACTGGACATTGTCGAAGTAGCCTAAAAGCTCGACGCGCTCTTTGGAGCGTTGCAGCTTGGAGGTGTCGTAAGGCGCGGATTCCATTTGGCGCAATTCGCGGCGGACGACTTCGTCGCGGGTTTTGTTGTTGCCGGTGATGTAGATTTCGTTGACGTAGATTTTCCGGCCCGGTTCGATGTGCAGGGCGAAATCGACGGTTTTGGTTTCGGCGTTCGGCAGCGGCTGTACGCTGATTTCGCTGTATGCGTAGCCTGCCGAGCCCATGCGGTTCTGAATCTCACCCAAAACGGCGGTCATCTGCTGGCGTTCGTACCATTTGCCGGGCTTCATGGTCAGCAGTTTTTCCAGTTCGGCTTTGGGGACTTCGTTGGTGTCGCCTTCGATGGAGACTTTACCCCAACGGAAACGTTCGCCTTCGTGGACGGTGATTTTGATGGTCTGCTTGGTTTTGTCTTCGTTGGTTTGGATGTCGGTATCGAGGATGCGGAAATCGAAGTAGCCGTTGTTCTGGTAGAAGTCGGTTACTTTTTCCATGTCTTGGGCAAATTTCTGCTCGTTGAATTGGTTGCTTCGTGTCAGCCATGTCCAAATGCCGCCTTCGGTCAGCGACATCTGCCGCATCAGTTTGCGGTCGGAATAGACTTGGTTGCCTTCAAATTCGATGTCGGTGATTTTGGCGGATTTGCCCTCGTCAATCGTGATGTCGATGTCGACGCGGTTGCGGGCGAGTTTGGTTACTTTGGGCGTGATTTGGATATTGAGTTTGCCGCGCCCGAGGTATTCTTCTTTCAGACCGGCGACTGCCTGATTGAGTGTCGCCTGATTAAAGTATTGCGACTGCGCCAGCCCGAACGATTCGAGATTTTTCTTAATGGCGTCGTTTTGCAGCATTTTTGCGCCGGTGATGTTGAGCGAGCCGATGGTGGGGCGTTCGATGACGGTCAGCAGGAGCTGCCCGTCCGCAGTCTCGACGCGTACGTCGTCAAAGAAACCAGTGGCGTACAGGCTTTTGATGATGGCACTGCCGTGTGTGTCGTTGTAGGTGTCGCCGACTTTGACGGGCAGGTAGTTGAATACGGTACTCGGCTCGGTACGCTGCAAGCCTTCGACGCGGATGTCTTGGATGGTGAAGTCGGCAAGTGCCAAAGGCGATATGCCCAACATCATCAGTGCGGAAGCAATCTGTTTCAGTTTCATTGTCAGTTCCTTGTGGTACGGAATGCGGTTTCAGACGGCATTCCGAAACGTAAAATCTAACCGAGCAGCCGGGTAACGTCGTTGAAGAAGGCGACCGCCATCATCAGCATCATGAGGGCAAGCCCGAAGCGCAAACCGATGTTTTGGAGGCGTTCGCCCAAAGGTTTGCCGCGTATCCATTCGGCAGTATAAAACACGAGGTGGCCGCCGTCCAAAACGGGGACGGGCAGCAGGTTCAGCACGCCGAGGCTGATGCTGACCAACGCTAAAAATTCCAAATAACTTTGCAAGCCGAGTTCGGCGGACTGTCCGGCAATGTCGGCAATGGTCAGCGGCCCGGAAATATGGCTGACGGAGGCGTTGCCGCTGATTAGTTTGCCGAAAAATTTGAGGGTTGTCCACGAGTGGGAAACGGTTTTTTCCCAGCCCATGCCGAATGCGCGGACAACAGACGGACGGTAGTTGCGGCGGATTTGCGCGTCCCACGCCCTGTCCGGCTGCGGACGGAGGCCGACGCGCCCGATCAGGGTGTGGTCGGACTGTTCGACAGTATCGGGGCGGATGTCGGCGGTATGGGTTTGTCCGGCGCGTTCGTAGGTCAGGGTGATTTTTTTGCCGGGGCTTTGGCGGGTAAGGTTTGCCCATTCTTGCCATGAGGTAATGGGTTTGCCGTCGGCGGCAGTCAGCTTGTCGCCTGTTTTTAAGCCTGCTTTGTCGGCGGGGCTGCCTTTTTCTACTCCGCCGATAACGGTAGTGATTTTAAATGGCATCAGGCCGATGTAGCCTTGGTTTTTCGCAATTTTACCTGCTTCTTCCGTGCCTGCGGCGTCGATGGTGCGGACGGTTTGTGCACCTGATGCCGTCTGAACGGCGACGGCGACTTTGCCTGCCTCAAGGTTGAGGGCGATTTCGGTTTGCGCGCTGCCCCAATCTGCAACGGGTGTGCTGTTGACGGATTGTATCCTGTCGCCGCTTTGGAAGCCGGCACGGGCGGCAATGGTGTCGGGTTCGACTGTGCCGACATAGGGGCGGATTTCGGTAACGCCGAAGGAAAAACTTAAGCCGTAAAGCAAAACCGCCAGTGCGAGGTTGGTCAGCGGGCCGGCGGCGACGATGGCGATGCGTTTGGCGGGGTGTTGTTTGTCAAAAGCGTAGGGTAAATCGGCTTCTGATACTTCGCCTTCGCGCGTATCGACCATTTTGACGTAGCCGCCCAACGGAATCGGGGCGAGGCACCATTCGGTGTCGCCACGCTTTTTGCTGAAAAACGGTTTGCCGAAGCCGACGGAAAAACGCACAACCTTGACGCCGCACAATCTGGCGACGATGTAGTGTCCGAATTCGTGCAGGCTGACCAAAATCAGGATGGCGAAGATAAAAGCTAGAAGGGTGTGCAAATGGTTTTCCTTTGATAACGGTGTTCAGACGGCATCAGCGCAGTGTGCCGATAAATGCCCGCGCTTGTGCGCGTGTCTGGGCATCTTGCGCCAAGAGCCCCCCTATATCGCCTATGCCGTCTGACAAGTCTTGTGCGAGACAATGGGCGACGGTTTTGGCAATGTCGGTAAACTTAATCTGTCCGTCCAAAAAGGCGGCGACGGCGGCTTCGTTGGCGGCGTTCAATACGCAGGGCGCGGCTCCGCCCGCGTTCATGGCTTCATAGGCGAGCTTCAGGCAGGGGAAGCGGCCAAAGTCGGGCTTTTGGAAGGTCAACGCAGACAATGCGTCGAAATCCAGGTCGCCGACACCCGAATCAATGCGCTCGGGCAAGCCCAAACAATAAGCGATGGGCGTACGCATATCGGGATTGCCCAGTTGTGCCAACACGGAGCCGTCGCGGTAGCGCACCATGCTGTGTATCACGGACTGCGGATGGATGACGACTTCGAGCTTGTCAGGCGGGCAGTTGAACAGCCAATGCGCTTCAATCAGCTCCAAACCTTTGTTCATCATGGTGGCGGAATCGACGGAGATTTTGCGCCCCATACGCCAATTGGGGTGCTTGACTGCCTGGGCGGGCGTAATGCGGTCGAACGTGCCTAAATCGGTCGTTAAAAACGGGCCGCCGGAAGCGGTCAGGATAATCGAACGGATGCCGTGTTCGTTCAGACGGCCTGTGTAATCGCGCGGCAAAACTTGGAAAATGGCGTTGTGTTCGCTGTCGATGGGCAACACTGCCGCGCCGTTTGCACGGGCGGTTTCCATAAACAACGCGCCGGAAACCACCAACGTCTCTTTGTTCGCCAGATAAATGGTTTTGCCTTTTTGCGCCGCCGCCAGCGCGGAAGACAGCCCCGCCGCACCGACGATGGCGCACATGACACCACTGACTTTGTCGGCAGACGCAACGTCAACCAATGCCTGCGCGCCGTGTAAAACCTGAGTCGCCGTGCCGTTGCGTTTCAACAGGGCTTCAAGCCGGGCGGCGTGTTCCGCATCGGCAACGACGGCATATTCGGGGCGAAACGTTTGACATTGCGCCGCCAGTTTCTCGACCTGCTTATGCCCTGCCAGCGCGAATACGCGGAATTTTTCGGGGTGGCGGGAGACAACGTCCAGCGTGCTTTCGCCTATGCTGCCGGTACTGCCTAATATGGTCAGGACTTGTGGTGTCATAATGAGGATAACTTTATACCGGATGCCGTCTGAAGCGTTTTCAGACGGCATAGAATCAATTTAAAACCGACATCATCGCCGCATAGACGCTGATAACGGCAATCAGGCTGTCGGTGCGGTCGAACACGCCGCCGTGTCCGGGCAGCAGGTTGCTGCTGTCTTTGATGCCTGCCGCGCGCTTGAGCCAGCTTTCCAACAGGTCGCCGCATATGCTGACGACGGTCAGCACCAAACCGATTAACACGGTATCGAACCAGCCTGTATCGAATGCCAGCCAGCTGGCACTTCGTACGGCAGTCATGTACACGGCCACGCAAACCGCGCCGCCGATTGCACCTTCCCAGCTCTTGCCGGGGCTGATTGCCGGTGCGATTTTGTGTTTGCCGAACGCCTTGCCGCTAAAATACGCGCAAACGTCGGCAACCCAGACCAGACCCATGACGGCGAGCAGCGGCAGGGCATTATCGGGATGCGGGCGCAGGGATACGAGCGCGAACCAAAACGGCATGACCAGAAGCCAGCCGACGGCATAAACCTGCCAACCGCCGTTGAGCCTCCATTTGAATCTCAACCATAAAGGCATGATGGCGAGCCAAAATGCCAAAACAACATACCAAACCAAATTAGGCAGCATCCAGCCGCCCGCATAGGCAACCACGCCGAAAACCAAGGTTGCGGCGAGGTAATGGTTGGTTTTGATTTTGCACAAACCGCCCATACGGGCATATTCCCACAAGGCAATCAGGGCAATCAGCCCGCAAAATGCAGCCCACAACCATTGCGGCGCGTAAAACAGCATGCCCAGCATCAGCGGCAGCAGCCACATGGCGGTCATTACCCGTTGTTTCAGCATATTCAGTTCCTTTGCTGTTCGATAGGCAGTTGCTCGGAGGTGCGTCCGAACCGCCGTTCGCGTTTTTGGAACGAAGCGACGGCATCGTCCAAAGCCTTGCCGTCAAAATCTGGCCACAAAATATCGGTGAAATACAGTTCTGCATATGCCATCTGCCAGAGCAGGAAATTGCTGATGCGCGTTTCGCCGCCGGTGCGGATGAACAAATCCGGCTCGGGCGCATCGCCCAGCATCAGGTATTTCGCCAGCGTGTCTTCCGTAATCTCGGATACGCCTTCGGCAATCAGTTTGTTTGCCGCCTGCAAAATGTCCCAACGTCCGCCGTAATCGGCGGCAATGCTCAGGGTCAGACCGGTATTGTTTGCCGTCAAGGCTTCCGCCTCTTCGATGCCTTGCAGAATCTGCCGATTAAAGCGTTCGCGGCTGCCCAGTATTTTCAGGCGCATATTGTTTTCGTGCAGGCGGCGTACCTGTTTTTGCAAAGCCTGTAAAAACAGCCCCATCAGGAACGAAACTTCGTCTTCGGGGCGGCGCCAGTTTTCGGTTGAAAAGGCAAACACGGTCAGATATTGCACACCCAGTTTGGCGCAATGCTTCACCATATTTTCCAATGCGTCCAAACCGCGTTTGTGTCCCATTATGCGCGGGAGGAAACGTTTTTTCGCCCAACGGCCGTTGCCGTCCATAATCACGGCGATGTGCTTGGGGATGGCGGTGTGTTCTAAAACGGCCTGCGTGCTGCTTTTCATGTCTGCCTTTCGCGGTTCGGCGTTCAAATGCCGTCTGAACGCCGAACCGTGCAGGTTAAATTGCCATCAAATCTTCTTCTTTGGCAGTCAGGAGTTTGTCGGCTTCGGTAATGTATTTGTCGGTCAGTTTTTGAACCGCTTCTTCGCCGCGACGTGCCTCGTCTTCGGAAATTTCTTTGTCTTTGAGGAGTTTTTTGATGTGGTCGTTGGCATCGCGGCGCACGTTGCGGATGGAGACGCGGCCTTCTTCCGCTTCGCCGCGTACGACTTTAATCAGGTCTTTGCGGCGTTCCTCGGTCAGCATGGGCATCGGCACGCGGATCAGGTCGCCGACAGCTGCCGGGTTCAGTCCCAAGTTTGAATCGCGGATGGCTTTCTCGACTTTGGCCGCCATATTGCTTTCAAACGGTTTCACGCCGATGGTGCGAGCGTCCAGAAGCGTTACGTTGGCAACTTGGCTGACGGGGACCATGCTGCCCCAGTATTCGACTTCCACTTGATCGAGCAGGCCGGTATGCGCGCGGCCGGTACGCACTTTCGCCAGATTTTCTTTCAGTACTTCGACCGAACGCTGCATCTTGCCTTCGGCTGTTTTTTGAATATCGTTGATCATATTGTTCTTTCGGTAAGATAAGGTAAGCGGGCAGCCGTCTGAAACGTGCTTCAAACCTTTCAGACGGCATGAAAACTGTTAACTGCGAATAGTACCGTTATTCGGGCATAACGACAAGGCAGGCGGATTGGGGATGCCGTCTGAAGCGGCAGGCGTTTCAGACGGCATCGTGTTTGACCGTCAACTGTGTTCCCGTGTTTCAAGCAGGCTTTGGCGCAGGTGTTGGCGTTCGTGGGCATCCAGCCATTTGCGGCGGGTGCGTTGCAGCAGGATGACGAGGGCGGAAATTTCCTGACGCATATTGGTGCTGAGCCAGAGGAAGCCCTGCCATTGGTAGTGGAGGTGCTCGGCGAGGGCTTCCAGTTCGGGGTTGATGGCGGTGTCGATGCGGATGCGGCGGGCGTGTCTGCCGTTGATAAGGGCGACGGTTTGTTGCAGGTCGGTTTGGAGCAGTGTGAAGTGGCGGTCGAGCAGCCGGATTTCGCTGCCGTTGAGTTTGGGAGATTGCAGCTTGGCGGCGGTGGTCAGGAGCAGCTCGGTGGTGTTGACAATTTTACGGTGGGCGTGCTGCATGGCTTCCATCATAGCGGGGCTGATGCGGCTTTCGCCCGATGTGGCGGCGAGATGGCTGCGGCTTTTGACCATGCGTGCGTTGATTTGGCGCATTTTCGCCATGTTCTCCTCGAGGCGTTCGCGGGTCATGCGTCTGCCGTTGCTGATTTCGGCAATCATTTTGCTGCAGTCGGTCAGGTTGTCGGCAAGCATGAAACGCCACATCAGTGTGGATTTCAGCGGCAGCAGTTTGGCGGCGGCGATGGCGATGGCCGCGCCGATGAGGACGTTCATCGCGCGCATGAGTCCGCTGTCGAGCCATTCGTTGCCGTTGTCGCCGATGAGCATGCACATGGTCAGTCCGGCCAGCATGGGGACGTAGCCGTTTTTGCCGACCGCCGCCCAACCGGCCAGTGCGCTTGCCGTGCCGACGGTAAGGTAGAAGAGGAGATTGTCGTGGAAATAATGCTGGTTCAGCCATAAAACGCCCAAACCCGCGCCCAGTCCGATGACTGTGCCGAGCATGCGTTCCACCGCCTTGGAGTAAATTGCCCCTTGAAACTGGAGCATGCCGAGGACGACGAAGACGGTCATGCCTATCCATTCGCCGTGTTGGAGGTGGAACAGCCGGGCGGAGGCGGTGGCGAACAGGACGGCCCCGCCGAGCCGGACGGAGTGGATGAGGCGGCGGTGGCGGTAGCGTTCGTAGGAGTTGAGCCAGCGGCCGGAAAGGCGTTTGCGTTGCGAGGTGTTCATATCGGTTGCCGTCTGAAGCGGAAATGTGAAAAAGCACAGGCTTCCCAGGGTAGGGAGGGTCTGTGCTTGGTATTGGTGCCGGAGAAGGGAATCGAACCCCCGACCTTCGCGTTACGAATGCGCTGCTCTACCGACTGAGCTACACCGGCTTTTTTCGTTATGATATATATGAACGGTTGTTTCTGCAACTTTTCGGGCGGCTGCACGGGTTTTGCACGGTATAATGCGGTTTGCTTCGTGAGGAGGGTCGGTGATGTATGTGAACGAGAAATATCCCTATGCGGCTTTGTTTGCGGGGTTGGTGTTTTTGACGCTGCCGTTCGCACTGTCGGTGCATGATGCCTTTGCGCTTGCGTTCGGACGGGCAGGGCTGCTGGTGTCGGTGTCGGCCGGCGGATTCGGCCGGCGTGGCGGTTGGGACGGCACTGTTTGGTTTGTGTTCGGTGTGTTTGCGTTTTTGAATGTGGTCGTGTCGGCGGGTCTGACGAAGCTGGCGTATAAGAAGATGATGCGGCGGCATTCGCGTTACGCGCTGTTTCTGTCGGGCGTGGCGGCTTGCGCGGCTGCGGCGGTGGCTTGGATTTTCGAGCTGTTGTTGGGTAGTGCCGCCTTGGGCGGGCTGCGCGGGGAGGCGGTGTTGGAATATGCGTTTGCCGTGTGGCTGGTGTCTATGCTGACGCTGCCCAAATGCCTGACGCGCGCGCCGGTGCAGCCGGTGGTGTTCCACAGGAAAAAATAGGACGGAACGGGAAATGCCGTCTGAAACCCGATACGCGGTTTCAGACGGCATGTTTTTCCGCTAACATTACGCCTGAATATGGACAGGAAGCAGATATGGAACGCAAAGAACGCCTGCGTGCAGGCATTGCCGCGATGGGGCTGGATATTTCGGAAACGGCGCAGGACAGGCTTTTGGCCTATGTGGATTTGTTGAAAAAGTGGAACAAAACCTACAATCTGACCGCCCTGCGCGACGAGGAAAAAATGATTGTCCATCATCTTTTGGACAGCCTGACGCTGCTGCCCCATATCGAGGGTGTGCAAACGATGTTGGATGTCGGTTCGGGCGGAGGACAGCCCGGCATTCCGGCGGCGGTGTGCCGTCCGGATGTGCAGATAACCCTTTTGGATGCGAATACGAAGAAAACGGCTTTTTTACAGCAGGCGGTTATCGAGTTGGGATTGGACAATGTGCGCGTGGTATCCGGACGTGTGGAGGCGGTTTCGGACGTGCGTGCCGACGTGATTACCAGCCGTGCGTTTGCGGAACTGGCGGATTTTGTATCGTGGACGGGGCATCTGTTGAAAGACGGCGGCTACTGGGCGGCGATGAAGGGTGTGTATCCGCAGGGGGAAATCGGCCGCCTGCCGCAGGATGTGTGCGTCGAAAAAGTCCAAAGGCTCGACGTGCCGGGCTTGGATGCGGAACGCCATATCGTCATCCTGAGCAAGCGTTGAGCGCGCTTCAGACGGCATGAATACCTTTTTTGTGCGGATAAAGGTAAAATTCCGCACTGTTTTTCTTTTTTCAACATCAGACGGGACACGGGTGGGACATGAGTGCGAACATCCTTGCCATCGCCAATCAGAAGGGCGGTGTGGGCAAAACGACGACGACGGTAAATTTGGCGGCTTCGCTGGCATCGCGCGGCAAACGCGTGCTGGTGGTCGATTTGGATCCGCAGGGCAATGCGACGACGGGCAGCGGCATCGACAAGGCGAGTTTGCAGTCCGGCGTTTATCAGGTCTTATTGGGCGATGCGGACGTGAAATCGGCGGCGGTACGCAGCAAAGAGGGCAGATACGCTGTGCTGGGTGCGAACCGCGCGCTGGCCGGTGCGGAAATCGAGTTGGTGCAGGAAATCGCCCGGGAAGTGCGTTTGAAAAACGCGCTCAAGGCGGTGGCGGAAGATTACGACTTTATCCTGATCGACTGCCCGCCTTCGCTGACGCTGTTGACGCTTAACGGGCTGGTGGCAGCCGGCGGCGTGATTGTGCCGATGTTGTGCGAATATTACGCGCTGGAAGGGATTTCCGATTTGATTGCCACTGTGCGCAAAATCCGTCAGGCGGTCAATCCCGATTTGGACATCACGGGCATCGTGCGTACGATGTACGACAGCCGCAGCAGGCTGGTTGCCGAAGTCAGCGAACAGTTGCGCAGCCATTTCGGGGATTTGCTTTTTGAAACCGTCATCCCGCGCAATATTCGCCTTGCGGAAGCGCCGAGCCACGGTATGCCGGTGATGGCTTATGATGCGCAGGCAAAGGGTGCCAAGGCGTATCTTGCCTTGGCGGACGAGCTGGCGGCGAGGGTGTCGGGGAAATAGGTCAATCCAAATCGGGCTGCCCGTGCCTTTATGCTGTTTGGCCGGGTGCGTTAATATGGCGGATTAAAATAAAAATACTTATATCGTCATTTATAGTGGATTAACAAAAACCAGTACGGCGTTGCCTCGCCTTAGCTCAAAGAGAACGATTCTCTAAGGTGCTGAAGCACCAAGTGAATCGGTTCCGTACTATAGTGGATTAAATTTAAACCAGTACGGCGTTGTCTCGCCTTGCCGTACTATTTGTACTGTCTGCGGCTTCGTCGCCTTGTCCTGATTTTTGTTAATCCACTATATCGTCATTCCCGCGCAGGCGGGAATCTAGGTCTGTCGGTACGGAAACTTATCGGGAAAAACGGTTTTTCCAACCCTGAGACTCCGGATTCCTGTTTTCGCGGGAATCCGGTTTTTTGAGTTTCAGTTATTTTGATAAATTCTTGCAGCTTTGGGTTTCTAGATTCCCGCCTGCGCGGGAATGACGAAATTTCAGTTTTTGATTTTTTGTTTTTGCGGGAATGACGGTTTGGAAGTTACCTGAAATTCAAAAAAAAAAAACGGAAACTGGACGGATTGGATTCCCGCCTGCGCGGGAATGACGGATTTTAGGTTTTTTTTGATTTTCTATTTTTCTCGGGAATGACGGTTGGGAAGTTTCCCGAAACTTAAAAACAACTGAAACCCAAAAAACTAAATTACCGCCTGCGCGGGAATGACGGTTTGGGTTCTTTCTCTTTGAAGTTGCGATGCTGGAAATGCCGTCTGAAGGCTTCAGACGGCATTTTCGTGCCGGTTTAAAACAAGGCCTGCTGCGAGAGCAGGTTTCTGACGGGGGCGAAGTCGCGGCGGTGTTCGGGCAGCACGCCGTATTGTTTGAGGGCTTCCAGATGCTGCTTCGTGCCGTAACCTTTGTGTTTGTCGAAACCGTATTGGGGATGGCGTTGCGCCAGTGCGTACATTTCTGCATCGCGTGCGGTCTTTGCCAAAACGGATGCAGCGGATATTTCGATGATTTTGCTGTCGCCTTTGACAACGGCTTCGGCAGGGATGTTCAAATGTTCGGGAATGCGGTTGCCGTCGATGAATATTTTTTCGGGACGCACAGCCAAACCGTCAACGGCGCGTTTCATGGCGAGCATGGTGGCGTGCAGGATGTTGAGGCCGGCGATTTCTTCGGGCCCGGCGGCGGCGACGTGCCACGCGGCCGCCTGATCTTTAATCATTTCGGCAAGCGTGTCGCGTTTTTTCTCGCTGAGTTTTTTGGAGTCGGTCAGTCCGGGCAGGTCGAATGTTTCCGGAAGGATGACGGCGGCGGCAAACACGCTGCCGACTAAAGGTCCGCGTCCTGCCTCGTCCACGCCGGCGGTCAGTATGTGCATGATGTTTCCTGTTGGGATAGTAGGAATGCCGTCTGAAAATGGTTTCAGACGGCATCGTACCGATGTGTTTATTTCGCGTCTTTAAACCCGCGCTTCAAATGCACCATCAGCAATGCCACTGCCGCAGGGGTTACACCGGAAATGCGGCTTGCCTGCCCGACGGTTTCGGGTTTGTGCTGGTTGAGCTTTTGCTGCACTTCTGCCGACAAGCCTTTGACTTTGCCGTAATCGATGCCGTCGGGCAGTTTTAAGGTTTCGATGTCGCGGCGGCTGTCGATTTCTTCGTTTTGGCGGTCGATATAGCCTTGGTATTTGACTTGGATTTCGACTTGTTCGACCACTTCGGCGGAGAGGCGTTCAGACGGCATCGCGCCTTCGAGCGTCATCAGCGCGGCGTAGTCGAGGTTTGGGCGGCGTAACAAATCGTGCAGGTTGGCTTCGCGGCTGAGTTTTTGTCCGAACACACGGATTTGTTCGTCTTCGGCGAGTTTTTGCGGCGTGTACCACGTTGTTTTCAAACGTTGGATTTCGCGTTCGACGGCTTCGCGTTTTTCGTTGAACATGCGCCATTGTTCTTCACCCACCAAGCCGATTTTGTAGCCGTCTTCGGTCAGGCGCATATCGGCGTTGTCTTCCCTGAGTTGCAGGCGGTATTCGGCGCGACTGGTAAACATTCGGTAAGGTTCGTTCACGCCTTTGGTGATGAGGTCGTCGACCAATACGCCGAGGTAGGCCTGTTCGCGGCGCAGCAGGAGCGGGTCTTGTCCGCGCACATATTGCACGGCGTTCGTGCCTGCCAATAAACCTTGCGCGGCGGCTTCTTCGTAGCCGGTCGTGCCGTTGATTTGCCCGGCGAAAAACAGTCCCTTAATGGTTTTGGTTTCGAGGCTTGCTTTGAGGTTGCGCGGATCGAAGTAGTCGTATTCGATGGCGTAACCGGGGCGCAGGATATGGGCGTTTTCCAAACCTTTCATACTGCGGACGAGCGCGATTTGAATGTCGAAGGGCAGGCTGGTGGAGATACCGTTGGGGTAGTATTCGTGCGTGGTCAGACCTTCGGGTTCGAGGAAAATCTGGTGGCTGTCTTTATCGGCGAAGCGGTTGATTTTGTCTTCGATAGACGGACAATAACGCGGACCCACGCCTTCGATTTTGCCGGTAAACATCGGGCTGCGGTCGAAGCCCGAGCGGATGATGTCGTGGGTTTGCGTGTTGGTATGCGTAATCCAGCAGGACACTTGGCGCGGATGCATTTCGGCGTTGCCGCGCACGGACATGACGGGAACGGGTGTGTCGCCGGGCTGTTCGGTGAGTTGGGAGAAATCAATCGTGCGTCCGTCGATGCGCGGCGGCGTGCCGGTTTTCAGACGGCCTTGCGGCAGCTTCAATTCGCGTAAACGTCCGCCCAGCGATTTGGCAGCGGGGTCGCCGGCGCGTCCGCCTTCGTAGTTTTCCAAACCGATGTGGATTTTGCCGGACAAAAACGTGCCGGCGGTCAGCACCACGGCGCGTGCTTTAAATTCCACGCCCATTGCGGTGATCACGCCGCTGATGCGTTCGCCGTCGAGTATGACGTCTTCGACGGCCTGTTGGAACAGTTCTAAGTTCGCTTGGTTTTCCAACATATCGCGGATGGCGGCTTTATACAAAATGCGGTCGGCCTGCGCGCGCGTGGCCCGTACTGCCGCGCCTTTGCTGGCGTTCAGGCGGCGGAACTGGATGCCGGATTTGTCGGTTGCCAACGCCATTGCGCCGCCGAGCGCGTCGAGTTCGCGTACCAAATGCCCTTTGCCGATGCCGCCGATAGAGGGGTTGCACGACATTTGTCCGAGCGTTTCGATATTGTGTGTGAGCAAAAGCGTCTGCGCGCCCATACGGGCAGCGGCGAGTGCGGCTTCCGTGCCTGCGTGGCCGCCGCCGACGACAATCACGTCGTAGGTTTTGGGGTAAATCATGTGGGTCATGTGTGTATTGCCTGACGGTTTTTCAGACGGCATTCCAAGCAGGATGCCGTCTGAAAAACGAAATGGATTCAAAAGTAAAGGGTTGGGATTGTACGCTTGTTCGCCCTGTTTTTACAGTGCGCGGAAAGAGAAAAGCCGCTTCGCGGGGAAGCGGCTCCGGTAAGGGCGGGATTTACCAAACGTCGGATTTGATGCGGCGTTTCAGGCCCGGATGTTCGGAAAGTTTGAACTCGGGGTCTTTGCCCATTTTCAGCTTGGCAGTGTAATCGCGCAGCAGCATAAACGCCAGTGGCGAGAGCAGCAGGATGGCGACAAGGTTGATCCACGCCATAATGCCCATCGCCATATCCGCCATATCCCATACCAAAGGCACATTGGCAACCGCGCCGAAATAGACCCACGCCAAAACCAGCATACGGAAGACGGCGGTAATCAGCCAATGGCTTTTGATGAATTGGACGTTGGACTCGGCATAGGCATAGTTGCCGATAACGGTGGAAAAGGCAAACATAAACAGGATGACGGCGAGGAAGCCCGCGCCCCATTGCCCCACTTGGCTGACGATTGCCGCCTGCGTCAACGCCGCGCCGCTCAAGTCGCCGTAAGGCTGTTGGTAAATCAAGATGATGAAGGCGGTGCAAGAACAAACGATGATGGTATCGACGAACACGCCCAGCATTTGAATCATACCTTGCGAAACAGGGTGTTTCACTTCGGCTGCTGCTGCGGCGTTCGGCGCGGAACCCATACCTGCTTCGTTGGAATACAGACCGCGTTTGATGCCCATCATCATCGTTTGCGAAATCAGACCGCCGAGGAAGCCGCCTGCCGCCGCGTCGAATTTGAACGCGCCCGAAAAAATCTGACCGAACACGTCCGGAATCATCGGAATATTGGTCAAAATGATGAAAAGCGCGATAAAGAGGTACAAAACCGCCATCAGGGGGACGACGATTTCCGCCGCTTTAGATACGCGCCTGATGCCGCCGAAGATAATCGGCGCGGTTAAAATCACCAGGGCAACGCCGACATAATGAGGCTCCCAGCCCCACGCCGCTTTGACGGTATCGGCGATGGTATTGGTCTGAACCGCTTCAAACACAAAGCCGAAACAGAAAATCAGGCTCAGGGCGAACAACACGCCCAGCCATTTCTGCCCCAGCCCTTGAGTGATGTAGTAGGCGGGGCCGCCCCGGAAATGGTGGTTGTCGTAGTCGCGGACTTTAAAGAGCTGCGCCAGCGAAGATTCGACAAACGCCGAACTCATACCGATTAAGGCGGTTACCCACATCCAAAACACCGCGCCCGGCCCGCCGACTTTGATGGCGATTGCCACGCCCGCGATATTGCCCACGCCCACGCGGCTGGCAAGACCGGTTACAAATGCCTGAAACGGCGTGATGCCGTGAGGGTCGTTCCCCTGTTTGCGGCCGCCGAGCATTTCTTTGATGCTGCGCCCGAACAGGCGGAATTGGACAAAGCCCGTGGTTACGGTGAAGAAAAGCCCCGTACCCAAAAGCATATAAACCAAGTATGACCACATCGGATCGTTGATGGCGCCGACCCAGCCGTGCAGCCATTCGGTAAAGTTCTCGTTCATATCGCTTCCTTAAAGTTGAAACCCGCACATATTGGCGGTATGTAAGCAGGGTTTAAATTTTGTAAACGCCCATTCTAGCAGATTGTCAACAAAATCAGAAAAATTTACATCGCCGCGCGGCTGCGGCGTTAGAATCGCATTTTGTTTGGAGCAAACACGATGAAACAGCCTGTTTTTGCCGTTACTTCCGGCGAGCCTGCCGGCATCGGCCCCGATATTTGTTTGGACTTGGCATTTGCCCGCCTGCCCTGCCGCTGCGCGGTATTGGGCGACAAAAACCTGTTGCGCGCGCGCGCCGAAGCCTTGGGCAAAAGCATCGTCCTGCGCGACTTCGATCCGGAATCAGGCGGCGCGGCATACGGCGAGCTGGAAGTGCTGCACATCCCTGCCGCCGAAGCGGTTGAGGCGGGCAAACTCAATCCCGCCAACGCCGCCTATGTGCTGCAACTTTTGGACACCGCGCTCGCAGGCATTTCAGACGGCATTTTCGACGGCATCGTTACCGCGCCGCTGCACAAAGGCATCATCAACGACGCGCACGCAAGCACAGGTTTTTTCAGCGGACACACCGAATATCTGGCGGAAAAAAGCGGCACGGGGCAGGTCGTGATGATGCTTGCCGGCAAAGGCCTGCGCGTCGCCCTCGTAACGACCCACCTGCCGCTGAAAGACGTTGCCGCCGCCATCACGCAACCGCTGATTGAAAGCGTCGCACGCATTTTGCATCACGACTTAAAACACAAATTCGGCATCAAAAATCCCAAAATCCTGGTCGCCGGACTCAACCCCCACGCCGGCGAAGGCGGACACCTCGGACACGAAGAAACCGACACCATTATCCCCGCATTGGAAAACCTGCGCCGCGAAGGGATAAACCTCGCCGGCCCGTATCCGGCGGATACCTTGTTCCAACCGTTTATGCTCGAAGGTGCGGATGCCGTATTGGCGATGTACCACGACCAAGGGCTGCCCGTGTTGAAATACCACAGCTTCGGACAGGGCGTGAACATCACGCTCGGACTGCCCTTTATCCGCACCTCCGTCGATCACGGCACCGCGCTTGATTTGGCGGCAACCGGCAGGGCGGACTCCGGCAGCCTGATAACTGCCGTGGAGACCGCCGTCGAGATGGCGCGCGGCAGCCTTTAAAGATGATAAAAGACCCGTCATTCCCGCGCAGGCGGGAATCCAGACCTTCGGGCAGCGGCAATATTCAAAGATTATCTGAAAGTTTGAGGTTCTAGATTCCCGTTTTCACGGGAATGACGGAATGTTGCGGGAATCCGGTTTGTTCGGTTTCGGTTTTTTTTGAGGTTTCGGGCAACTTCTAAACCGTCATTCCCGCGCAGGTGGGAATCTAGACCTTTGGGCGGCGGCAATATTTAAAGATCATCTGAAAGTTTGAGGTTCTAGATTCCCGTTTTCACGGGAATGACGAAAGGTTACGGGAATCCGGCTTGTTCGGTTTCGGTTTTTTTTGAGGTTTCGGGCAACTTCTAAACCGTCATTCCCGCGCAGGCGGGAATCCAGACCTTTGGGCGACGGCAATATTCAAAGATTATCTGAAAGTTTGGGGTTCTATATTCCCGTTTTCACGGGGATGACGGAATGTTGCGGGAATCATGGGAATGACGGAAGGTTGCGGGAATCATGGGCATGGCGAAAGGTTGCGGGAATGACGGGAATGGCGAAGTTTCAGACGGCATCGTCCACTCTCTGCCGTCATTCCCGCGCAGGCGGGAATCCAGACCTTAAGGCAGTGGCAATATTCAAAGATTATCTGAAAGTTTAGAGGTTCTAGATTCCCGTTTTCACGGGAATGACGGAATGTTTCGGTAATCACGGGAATTGCGAAGTTTCAGACGGCATTGCAGGTATCCGAAACCATGTAAAAAAGAGGTTCTGCGAAACAGAACCTCTTTTTGCCGCCGTCGGTTCAGCTTTGCCGGGTTTCGACTTGGATCATTTCTTCGGCAGGGACGGTTGCGGCTTCAGACGGCTTGGGCTGTTCGGAACGGCGCAAACCGCGTCCGGCTTGGACTTCGGGTTGAGCCACCCATGCCTTCAATGCGGCAGGGTCGGTTTCGATCAGGACGAGTCCGCCGGTTTGTGCGGTTTCCCGTGCCTGTTCCGCCGCAGCCGTAAAGGTTGCGGTTTCAGACGGCATTTCCTGTGTTTCGGCTTTCGGTGCTACGCCTTCGGGAAGGATGGCGGCAACGGCCTGACGGATTTTTTCTGCCGCATCATAAACCAGTGCGTCGTTGTTTGAAACGGCGGGAGATGCTGTCGGAACGTCCCTTTCTGCAACTGGTTCGGCAATGCTGACGGTAATCGGAGCATTTGCATCGTTTTCCCCGAAAACATGGGCGACAGCGGAACGGACTTTGTCGGCGGTATCGTGAATATTCAGGTACTGTTCGATTTTGGCGGCAGACGGGATATTGCGTTTTTTGCCGTTTTGACGGCGGTCGCGCTGATTGTTGCGCTCGCGGCGTTCTTTGGCATCTCGGCTGTCGCGTTCGCGGCGGTTGCGTTCGGATTTGGGCTTGCTGCCTTTGTCTTCTGCGGTATGCGGTTCGGACGGCGTGCTTTCCGCTGTCTGAACGGCTGTTTCGGCAACGGCGGCGGTTTCCGGCGCGGTTTGGCTGCGTTCGCTGCGGCTGCCGTTGCGGCGGCGTTTGCCGGTTTGCACTTCAGTTTCGGACGGTGCGGCATCTGCAACGGTTGCGGCAGGCTGTACGTTGCGGCCTTGGATTTCCGCTTCGTTGGCGCGTTCGGCGGCACGGTCGCCGCGTTCGCTGCGGCGGCGGTTGCCGTTGTTGCGCGTTTCGGCTTTGTCGGCGCGCGCTTCCTGTCCGGCAGTTTTGCCTGCCACTTCGCGGACTTCTACTTTGCTGCCTTCGCGTTTGCTGCGGCGCGGGTTTTGGCGGCGGTTGTTGGCGCGGCTGCCGCTGCGGTTTGCCGTGCTGCGTTTTTCGGAGGTTTCGGCAGCGGGCGCGGCTTGGGTTTCGCTGCCGCCGAAAATGCGTTTGAGCCATGCTTTGAAGCTGTCCCACCAGGAGGTTTTTTTCTCGGGGGCGGCAGTCGGGGCGGGGCTGGTGTGGCGCACGCCTTTGACGGCGGGTTCGGGACGGGCGGCTTTGGCCCTTTCGCTGCCGAACGGTTTGGCGGATTCGTCTTCTTCCGGCTCGGCAACGCGCTTGTAGCTCGGTTCGCCGTCTTCTTCTACGTCGTCGGTGCGGATGCGGTTGATTTCGTAGTGCGGATTTTCGAGGTGGATGTTCGGAATCAGGACGACGTTGACATCCAAACGCTCTTCCATCGCAAACAGCTCGGCGCGTTTTTCGTTCAGCAGGAAGGTGGCAACATCGACAGGCACTTGTGCGCGTACTTCGCCGGTGTTGTCTTTCATTGCTTCTTCTTGAATGATGCGCAAAACGTGCAAGGCGGTGGATTCGATGCCGCGGATGACGCCGGTACCGGCACAGCGCGGACACGCAACATGGCTGCTTTCGCCCAAAGCGGGTTTCAAACGTTGGCGGCTCAATTCCAAAAGGCCGAAGCGGGACAGTTTGCCCATTTGCACGCGGGCGCGGTCTTTTTTGAGCGCGTCGCGCAGGACGTTTTCAACATCGCGCTGGTGTTTCGGATTTTCCATGTCGATGAAGTCGATGACGACCAAACCGCCCAAGTCGCGCAGGCGCATTTGTCGGGCGACTTCTTCGGCGGCTTCCATATTGGTTTTGAACGCGGTGTCTTCGATGTCCGCGCCGCGTGTGGCGCGTGCGGAGTTCACGTCGATGGAAACCAGGGCTTCGGTGTGGTCGATCACAATCGCGCCGCCGGAAGGCAGGCTGACGCTGCGCGAAAACGCGCTTTCGATTTGATGTTCGATTTGGAAGCGGGAAAACAGCGGCGTGTGGTCTTCGTAGAGTTTCAGACGGCCTATATTGCCCGGCATGACGTAGCTCATAAACTCGGCAACTTGGTCGTAAACTTCTTGATTGTCCACCAGAATTTCGCCGATGTCGGGGCGGAAATAGTCGCGGATGGCGCGGATGAGCAGCGAGCTTTCCATAAAGAGCAGGTAAGGGTCGTGATGCGCTTTTCCTGCTTCTTCAATCGCCTGCCAGAGTTGTTTGAGGTAGTTCAAATCCCATTCCAACTCTTCCGCGCTGCGGCCGATGCCGGCGGTACGGGCGATGATGCTCATGCCGTTCGGAATGTCGAGTTCCGCCATGGCGGCTTTCAACTCTTGACGCTCTTCGCCTTCGATACGGCGGGATACGCCGCCGCCGCGCGGGTTGTTCGGCATCAATACCAGATAGCGTCCGGCGAGGCTGATGAAGGTGGTCAGCGCCGCGCCTTTGTTGCCGCGCTCGTCTTTTTCGACTTGGACGATGACTTCCATGCCTTCTTTGAGCACGTCTTGGATGCGCGCGCGTCCGCCTTCGTAGTCTTGGAAGTATGAGCGGGAGACTTCTTTAAACGGCAAGAAGCCGTGGCGGTCGGTTCCGTAATCCACGAAACACGCTTCCAGCGACGGCTCGATGCGGGTAATGATGCCTTTGTAGATATTGCCTTTGCGCTGTTCTTTGCCCAGCGTTTCGATGTCCAAATCCAGCAGGTTTTGTCCGTCGACGATGGCAACGCGCAGCTCTTCGGCCTGCGTTGCGTTAAATAACATTCTTTTCATGATCACCTCGTGGGCAGGCGGCGTTCAGACGGCACATGCCCGGTTCGGCACTCCGGAATGCTGGGTTTTCCGATGTTCTCGGATGGAACCGGTAATCAGTTTTTGAGTTGAAAATCCGCAGGGATGCACGTTCCGAGGAACCGTGTGCGGAAGGGTCGGATAAAGAAGGCTATAAAGATCGATGCGGCGGTCTGTCTGCCGCGTTCCGAACGCTGCGGTCGGAAAAATGGGTGCCGGCTTCTTCTTGTTATCGTGATGCCTGTGTTTTCGGGCGGTTTGCGTTTGGGACTTGAGCCCGGCTGCCGTCTTACTTCCGCGCCGAAACGGCAAAATCAATTCAAACTTGACTACGTTCTGCGCCTGCCGGCTTGGAACAGGCGCAGGGAAAATGCTTTGCGGAGTGCGTTTTTAATATAAAATTCCGTTTTAAAGTAAACCGTTTCAGGGGGCGCGGCGGGCGCGCTTTCTGCTGAAACGGACGTTCGGATTATAGATGAAAACGCACGAAATAAGCAAAGGTTCGGTCAGCCTGATAGCGGTTGCCGAACACGAGGCGGGGCAACGCCTTGATAACTATCTGATAAAAATCCTCAAGGGCGTGCCCAAGAGCCATATCCACCGCATTATCCGCGCCGGCGAGGTGCGGTTGAACAAGAAACGCTGCAAACCCGACAGTCGTATTGCGGAGGGAGATACGGTGCGGATTCCGCCTGTGCGCGTGGCGGAGAAGGAAATGCCGTCTGAAAGGCGTGCCGCCGTACCTGCGCGTGTGTTTGAGGCGGTGTATGAGGACGATGCGCTGCTGGTGGTCAATAAGCCTTCCGGCGTGGCGGTACACGGCGGCAGCGGCGTGAGTTTCGGCGTTATCGAACAGTTGCGCCGCACCCGTCCGGAGGCGAAGTATTTGGAGTTGGTCCACCGTTTGGACAAGGATACGAGCGGCTTGTTGATGGTGGCGAAGAAACGCAGCGCGCTCGTCAAACTTCACGAAGCCATCCGTAACGACCACCCCAAAAAAATCTACCTTGCGCTGGGGGTGGGCAAACTGCCGGACGACAATTTCCATGTCAAACTGCCCCTGTTCAAATATACCGGCGCACAAGGCGAAAAGATGGTACGCGTCAGCGAGGACGGGCAGTCGGCGCACACGGTGTTCCGTGTGTTAAGCCGTTTTTCAGACGGCATTTTGCACGGTGTCGGGCTGTCGCACCTGACTTTGGTGCGGGCAACGCTGAAAACGGGTCGTACGCACCAAATCCGCGTCCACCTGCAATCTCAAGGCTGTCCGATTGCGGGCGACGAACGCTACGGCGATTATCAGGCGAACCGGCGTTTGCAGAAGTTGGGTTTGAAGCGGATGTTTTTGCATGCGTCCGAGTTGCACTTGAACCATCCGCTCACAGGTGAGCCGCTGGTGTTGAAGGCGGAGCTGCCGCCGGACTTGGCGCAGTTTGCGGTGATGTTGGAAAACGGGACGAAAATGTGAACCCCGATGCCGTCTGAAGGCTTCAGACGGCATCGGGACGTGAAAGTATAGTGGATTAACAAAAATCAGGACAAGGCGACGAAGCCGCAGACAGTACAAATAGTACGGAACCGATTCACTTGGTGCTTCAGCACCTTAGAGAATCGTTCTCTTTGAGCTAAGGCGAGGCAACGCCGTACTGGTTTTTGTTAATCCACTATATGTGGGGACAGACGAATATGGTTGATAAAAAAAGCCCTTTGATTGCTGTTAGTGTCGGCGAAGCGTCGGGCGACCTGTTGGGGGCGCACCTGATACGCGCCATCCGAAAGCGTTGCCCGCAGGCGCGGTTTACCGGCATCGGCGGGGAACTGATGAAGGCGGAAGGTTTCGAGAGCCTTTATGATCAGGAGAGGCTGGCGGTGCGCGGCTTTGTCGAAGTGGTCAGGCGGCTGCCGGAAATTTTACGGATACGCAGGGGGCTGGTACGGGATTTGCTGGCTTTGCAGCCCGATGTGTTTGTCGGTATCGATGCGCCCGATTTCAATCTGGGTGTGGCGGAAAAGCTGAAACGGGCGGGCATTCCGACCGTGCATTATGTCAGTCCGTCGGTTTGGGCGTGGCGGCGGGAACGCGTGGGCAAAATCGTGCATCAGGTCAACCGCGTGCTGTGCCTGTTTCCGATGGAGCCGCAGCTTTATCTTGATGCGGGCGGACGTGCGGAGTTTGTCGGTCATCCGATGGCGCAGCTTATGCCCTTGGAAGACGACCGTGAAACGGCGCGGCAAACTTTGGGCGTGGATGCCGGTATCCCCGTATTCGCCCTGCTGCCCGGCAGCCGCGTCAGCGAAATCGACTATATGGCGCCGGTGTTTTTTCAGACGGCATTATTGTTGTTGAAACGCTATCCCGCCGCACGCTTCCTGCTGCCTGCCGCAACTGAGGCGACGAAGCGGCGTTTGGCGGAAGTTTTGCAGCGTCCGGAGTTTGCCGGATTGCCGCTGACGGTAATCGACAGACAGTCTGAAACGGTGTGCAGGGCGGCGGATGCGGTGCTGGTAACGAGCGGTACGGCGACTTTGGAGGTGGCGCTGTGCAAGCGTCCGATGGTCATCAGCTACAAGATTTCGCCGCTGACCTATGCTTATGTGAAACGCAAAATCAAAGTGCCGCATGTCGGCCTGCCGAATATCCTGTTGGGTAAGGAGGCTGTGCCGGAATTATTGCAATCTGAAGCAAAACCGGAAAAACTGGCGGCGGCGTTGGTGGACTGGTACGAACACCCCGATAAGGTTGCCGCGCTGCAACAGGATTTCAGGGTGTTGCACCTGCTGTTGAAAAAAGATACGGCGGATTTGGCCGCGCGCGCGGTTTTGGAAGAGGCGGGATGTTGAGCGGTTAATGGATTATCTTCTTGAAGCAGCACGTATTACAAAAAAAGGGGGAGAAATTGTGATTAATGGCACATCAAACAATAAGTATTTAAGAGGAATTCCAAATGAAGCAGAACTGGCCCGAATGGGATTAAGGTTAAAATATAATCGGCCGTTAAAGGAAGAGTTTAAACAACTGAAATTTCATCAGAGTAATGGAAAAGACTTGAGATCAACTGATTATAAAACCATTGTTTTTGAAAAGGTAAAATAATATGAAAACTTATACTATTCCAAGAAAAGATTATCAATTTCTGTATATATTTGAAGGTGCTCTATTAAACTATACTTTGAAAAATGATGAATTCCATATCATTGTCAATTGTGTGGATTATCCGGACTTACCTCAAGAAATCCCTATGCCTAATTATTCAGACTGGGTAAAAATTAAATTCAAGCAGTTCAGCTATCTGAAATTTATCTATGTATACGCTACGAAGAGCCAAGATAAAAAGATCAAAAATGTATTGGAGCTTGGCGAATTAAAGCAGGATGATGAAATCTTGGATTATGGAGGTACGCTGGAATTGATAGGCGGTAGGTATGATCTTCCGACCGGTTTTAGCATATATATAGTTTGCCGGGAAATAGAGTTAGAATTTTTAGATCAGGAGAGTTTCAATTAAACGAGCCGTAGCTTTCATGCTACGCAAGTATAGTGGATTAAATTTAAACCAGTACGGCGTTACCTCGCCTTGCCGTACTATCTGTACTGTCTGCGGCTTCGTCGCCTTGTCCTGATTTAAATTTAATCCACTATAACTTTATTGATATGCCGATACGGAGCCTGTCGGCAAAATGCCGTCTGAACAATATCTTTTCAGACGGCATTTTGTATGGGGGTTAACGGTTGTTCAGCCCGAGTACGTCCTGCATATCGTACAAACCCGTTTTGCCGTTGACCCAAACTGCGGCGCGGACGGCGCCGGCGGCAAAGGTCATGCGGCTGCTGGCTTTGTGGGTGATTTCCACGCGCTCGCCGTCGGTGGCGAAGAGGGCGGTGTGGTCGCCGACTATGTCGCCTGCGCGGACGGTGGCAAAGCCGATGGTGGACGGATCGCGCGGACCGGTGTGGCCTTCGCGGCCGTAAACGGCGCATTGTTTGAGGTCGCGGCCGAGCGCGCCGGCGATGACTTCGCCCATGCGTAATGCGGTGCCGCTGGGGGCATCGACTTTGTGGCGGTGGTGGCCTTCAATGATTTCGATGTCGTAGCCTTCATTTAATACGCGGGCGATGGTGTCGAGGATGTGGAAGGTGAGGTTGACGCCGACGCTGAAGTTGGCGGCGAAAACGATGCCTGTTTTTTCGGCGGCAGCGCGGATGGCGGCTTTGCCCGCATCGTCGAAGCCTGTTGTGCCGATGATGATGTTGACTTGTTTTTCAACGCATTTTTGCAGGTGTTTGAGGGTCGGCTCGGGGCGGGTAAAGTCGATGAGTACGTCGCTTTGTGCGAGAACGGTGTCAACGTCGTCTGAAATGGCGATGCCGGTTTTGAGTCCGACGGCGTAGCCTGCGTCCAGCCCGAGGGCTTCTGAGCCTGAGTGTTCGAGCGCACCGGAAAGGACGGTGTCGGGATGGTTGTTGACGGCTTCAACCAATACGCGCCCCATGCGACCGTTGACGCCGGCGATGGCGATTTTGAGCGGTGTCATGTGTGTTCCTTATTGTTTGTCTGCGTTTTGTTTCGCACGGAGGGCTTCGGCGGCATTTTGGAGGGCGTCGCCTTCGGCGCGGACGAGCACGCCGTTTTCAAAATAGACGGTCAGATTGCTGCGTTCTTTGATGATGCCGTTGCGGGAGGTGTTGAAGGTATAGTCCCAGCGGTCGGTATGGAATGCGTTGTGCAACATGGGGCTGCCGAGCAGTAGTAGGACTTGGTCTTTGGTCATGCCGGCGCGGAGGGAGGCGACGGCGCGGGGTTCGAGTTCGTTGCCCTGTATGATTTTGAGTTTGTACGAGGGGAACAGTGAAACGCGTTCGACGCTGCACGCGGTCAGGCTGAACAGGGCGGAAAGGACGAGTATGAGGGTTTTGTTCATGGGAGAACCTTTCTGTGCAAATCGGGATGTCTAGTGTAGCACTGCTTGAATATTTTATAAAAGCGAACGATAATCATACGCTTAAGCGGTATTTCACCCTGTCTGTGTCCGACTGCCCGTCCGCCGTTGCAGTTTTGCTATTGCAAACTGCTATGGTGTGATAGTGGGCAAGCAGGCTGAAATTGCGTATTATAGCGTCTATTATTTTACAGGGATATTGAATATTATGGAAAAATTCAGCAACATTGCGCAACTGAAAGACAGTGGACTGAAAGTTACCGGCCCGCGTTTGAAGATTTTGGATTTGTTCGAGACTCATGCGGAAGAGCATTTGAGTGCCGAGGATGTGTACCGTATTTTGTTGGAAGAGGGTGTGGAAATCGGTGTGGCGACGATTTACCGCGTGCTGACCCAATTCGAGCAGGCGGGTATTCTGCAACGCCATCATTTTGAAACGGGCAAAGCGGTTTACGAATTGGACAAGGGCGACCACCATGACCATATCGTCTGTGTGAAATGCGGCGAGGTAACGGAATTCCACAATCCCGAAATCGAAGCCCTGCAAGACAAAATCGCGGAAGAAAACGGCTACCGCATCGTCGATCACGCGCTGTATATGTACGGTGTGTGCAGCGGTTGCCAGACTAAGGGCAAACGTTAAATCCGGACGGTTTGTTTTTTCAGACGGCATTCGTCATTTCGAATGCCGTCTGTGTTTTATGGAGGACTGACATGGGTATTCCGTTGCTTGCGCCCGGAGATTATGCATTCCCCGATCCTGCCCGTGCATTGTCGGAGTACGAAGGGCTGGTCGGTGTGAGCAGGGATTTGGATGCGGGGAGGCTGCTCGAGGCGTATCGGAATGGCGTGTTTCCGTGGTTTTCTCGGGACGGGTGGTTTTTTTGGTATGTGGTCGGGCCGCGTGCGGTGATTGTTCCCGAACGTCTGCACGTTCCGCGCTCGCTGGCGAAAACGCTGCGCAACAGAGCATATAGGGTTACGGCAAACGACTGTTTTGAACGCGTTGTGGCGCAGTGTGCGGAAATGGTGAGACCCGGGCAGGATGGTACTTGGATTGCGCCTGAGTTTCAGACGGCATATTTGAAGCTGCACGAAATGGGACACGCGCATTCTTTCGAGTGCCATTATCCCGATGAAAACGGTAAAACGAGGTTGGCAGGAGGGTTTTACGGCGTTCAGATCGGCAGGGTGTTTTACGGCGAATCGATGTTCGCATTACAACCGGATGCGTCGAAAATCGCGTTTGCCTGCGCCGTGCCGTTTCTCGCTTCTTTGGGTGTGGAACTGATAGACTGCCAGCAGGACACGGAACATATGCGCCGTTTCGGATCGGAATTGCTGCCGTTTGCGGATTTTGCCGCCCGGCTCCGAAGCCTGAATGCCGTACCTTTGAAAGAGGCGGTAGGCTGCTGCGAAGTGGCGTGCAACAGGTTGGGATAGCGGTTCTTGTGTGAAAATGCCGTCTGAAACTTGAAAACATCAGGTTTCAGACGGCATTTTGTTTGACGGGTTATTTGAGCGGGCGTACTTCGAGTCCGAACATGCGGCGTGCGGTGTTCAGCATTTGACAGCTGAATCCCCATTCGTTGTCATACCATGCGAAGACTTTGACCATGTTGCCGTCGACGACTTTGGTCAGCGTTGAGTCGAAGTGGCTGGCTTCGGTGGTGTGGTTGAAGTCCATGGAAACAAGCGGCAGGGTGTTGTAACCCAAAACACCTTTGAGCTCGCCTTCTTCGGAGGCGGCTTTCAGCAGTGCGTTGATTTCTTCGGCTGTCGTGTCGCGTTCGGCCTGGAAGCTTAAATCGACCAGGGAAACGTTGACGGTCGGTACGCGGATGGCAAGCCCGTCGAGTTTGCCTTTCAATTCGGGCAGTACCAGTCCGACGGCTTTTGCCGCGCCGGTTTTGGTCGGAATCATGTTCTCTATGCCGCTGCGTGCCCGGCGGAGGTCTTTGTGGCGTACGTCGGTTACGGTCTGGTCGTTGGTCAGGGCATGGATGGTCGTCATCGCGCCTTTGACGATGCCGATGCTTGCGCTCAATACTTTGGCGACGGGGGCGAGGCAGTTGGTGGTGCAGGAGGCGTTGGAAACGACGGTCATGTCGTCGGTCAGGACGCCGTCGTTTACGCCGTAAACAACGGTCGCATCGATATCATCGCCGCCCGGTGCGGAAATGAGGACTTTTTTCGCGCCGCTTTCCAGATGTATTTTGGCTTTTTCTTTGCTGGTAAACGCGCCGGTACATTCCATGACCAAATCTACACCTAGTTCTTTCCACGGCAGTTCGGCGGGATTTCGGGTGGAGAAGTAGGGAATTTTGTCGCCGTTGATGATGAGGTGGCTGCCGTCATGGGATACGTCGGCGTCAAAGCGGCCGTGCACAGTGTCGAATTTGGTGAGGTGGGCGTTGGTTTCAAGGCTGCCGCTGGCGTTGACGGCGACGATTTGGAGTTGGTCTTGAATCTGATAGTCGTAGATGGCGCGCAAAACCTGGCGGCCGATGCGTCCGTAGCCGTTGATGGCGACTTTGATGCCCATGGTTTGTTCCTTTGTCGAGGGGTTGGGTAGATTTTCGGGGCGGATTATAGCAAATTTGTAGTGGCGTGTAATTAATATTTTATTGAAAACGGCGCGACTGGAAGGGTGGGCGGTAAGATGCGGACGGCACGGGTGCGGCGGACGGAGAGCTTGATAAAATGCCGTCTGAAGCGGCTTCAGACGGCATGTCGGGGAAGGGTCAGGAGGCGGTATTCTGTGCGGCTTCCTGTTTGGCTTTGTATTGTTTGAGGTATTCGAGGGCGGCGGCTTTTTCGCTGTCGCTGCCGTATTTCATATCGCGTTGGGCGCGGCGCAACTCGGCGCGTTCGCGGGCTTGGGCTATCTGTTTCGCCTGATAGTCTTTGCGGTTGTCGGCGGCGGCGAGGCGGTCTTGTCGGGTTTGCGCTTTTGCCATGGCTTTGGCGATGAGGTCGGCAGGGTTAAACGCCGGTTTTTTCGGTGTGTCGGGTGTTTGCGGACGCGCGTTGCGGACGGCGGCTTCGCGTTCGGCAAGCATGGCCTTGCGTTCGTCGGCTTCGCGCTGTTTGCGTTCGTTGCGTTTGAGGTAGCGCGCACGCGCGTGTTCGGCGGCGGCAAAACGGCTGTCGGCGGACAGGCTGAAGCGGCGCGCGCGGGGCAGGACGGTGTCGGCAACGGGCTGCATATGGATGCAGTCGACGGGGCAGGGGGCGACGCAGAGTCCGCAGCCGGTGCATTCGTCGGCGATGACGGTGTGCATAAGTTTGCCCGCACCCATAATGGCATCGGCAGGGCAGGCGCGGATGCAGGCGGTGCAGCCGATGCAGGCGGTTTCGTCTATCCGGGCGAGTGCTTTGGCTTGGGTTTTGGCAGGTGCGGCAAGGGGTTTGCCGAGCAGGGCGGCAAGGTCGCGGACGACGGCTTCTCCGCCCGGGGCGCAGAGGTTGTACGCTTCGCCTGTTGCGACTGCCTGTGCGTAGGGCAGGCAGCCATCGTAGCCGCATTCGCGGCATTGGGTTTGGGGAAGCAGGCGGTCTATGGCGGCGGCTGTGGCGGTCATGTCGGTGTGCGGCTCAAAATCGAAAGGGCGTATTTTAGCAGAATTGTATGCCGCGCCCGTTTCGGATGGTGCGCGGTGTTTTGTTATAATACGGCGGCGTATGCCGTTTCAGACGGCATTTTTCTGTATTTTCCTGTTCGGACGGCCTATGAACGAATTTTCGCTTGCCCCTATTGTGGTTGTTTTGCTGGTGTCGGTCATTACGGTGATCCTGTGCCGCAAGTTCAACATTCCCTCCATGCTGGGCTACCTGCTGGTGGGCTTTTTGGCGGGGCCCGGTATGCTCAGCCTGATTCCGAAAAGCCATGCGACGGATTATTTGGGCGAAATCGGGATTGTGTTCCTGATGTTCAGCATCGGTTTGGAGTTCTCACTGCCCAAGTTGAGGGCGATGAGGCGGCTGGTGTTCGGGCTGGGCGGTTTGCAGGTCGGCGTTACGATGCTGTCGGTAATGGGCATACTGATGCTGACGGGCGTGCCGTTCAATTGGGCGTTTGCCGTGTCGGGCGCGTTGGCGATGTCGTCCACGGCGATTGTGAGCCGGATTTTGTCGGAAAAGACGGAATTGGGGCAGCCGCACGGTCAGATGGCGATGGGCGTGCTGCTGATGCAGGACATCGCCGTCGTGCCGCTGATGATTCTGATTCCTGCGTTGTCGGGGAATGGCGGGGAAGGCAGCCTGTGGGCGGCACTCGGCCTTGCCGGATTGAAAATGCTGATTACGCTGGGCGTATTATTCGTCGTCGGCAGCAAAGTCATGTCGCGCTGGTTCAGGCTGGTTGCCAAACGCAAATCGTCCGAACTCTTTATGATCAATGTGCTGCTGGTAACGCTGGGCGTGTCTTATCTGACGGCGTTGGAAGGGCTGTCGATGGCGTTGGGCGCGTTTGTGGCGGGGATGCTGCTTTCGGAAACGGAATACCGTTTCCAAGTCGAAGACGACATCCGCCCGTTCCGCGATATTTTGCTCGGTTTCTTTTTTATTACGGTCGGTATGAAGCTGGATGTGCAGGCCTTGATCGGCGGCTGGCGGCAGGTATTGATGCTGTTGGCAATACTGCTGGTGTTGAAGGCACTGGTTGTGTTTGCCATTGCCTTCAAAATGAAACATTCGGTCGGCGACAGCCTCAAAACGGCTTTGTATCTCGCGCAAGGCGGCGAGTTCGGCTTCGTGATGCTGGCCATTGCCGGGCAGCTTGATATGGTTTCGCCCGAATTGGAACAGGCGGCGACGGCGGCGGTTCTGCTGTCGATGATTATCGCGCCCTTCCTCTTGGGCGGCAGCGATGCACTGGTCGGGCGTTTGGTCAAGTCAAGCTGGGACATGAAGTCGCTCGATCTGCACAGTATGCTGGTAGAAACCATGAGCAAGTCCGACCATGTGCTGATTGTCGGCTTCGGCAGGGGCGGGCAGACGGTCGGACGCGTCCTTGCCCAAGAGGATATTCCGTATTTCGCGCTCGACTTGGACATTGCGCGGGTGCAGGTTGCCAGAAGTGCGGGCGAACCGGTGTCGTTCGGCGATGCGAAACGCAGGGAAGTATTGGAAGCCGCCGGTCTGGGACGGGCGAAAATGGTGGTGGTTACACTCAACAATATGCACGAAACGCAACACGTTTTAGACAATGTGCTGTCCATGTATCCCAATATGCCCGTATATGTGCGCGCCACCAATGACGATTATGTGAAAACGTTTACCGATATGGGCGCGGAAGAAGCCGTGTCGGACACCAAAGAAACCAGTCTGGTGCTGGCAGGCTATGCGATGTTGGGTAACGGCGCGTCGTACCGGCACGTCTATCAGACGATGGCAAATATCCGCCACAGTCGTTATGCCGCATTGGAGGGACTGTTTGTCGGCAGCGACGACGAAGCGGGATTCGGTGAAAACGGCGAAACGGTTTGCCGCCATGCTTTTTCTTTGGCGCAAGAGGCTTATGCCGTCGGAAAAACAATCGGCGCACTGCCTTTGGACAGGCACGGCATCAAACTGCTGTTCGTCCGCCGCCGTACCGCGAGGATTGAAAATCCCGTTCCTTCCTTCGTTTTGGAAGGCGGAGACATATTGGTCGTCGTCGGCAAAAAGGATGAAATTATTTTGTTTGAAAACTGGAGTTTGCAAGGCGATTGAATAGACCGGTCAAATAATGCTTGCATGAAGGCCGATTATTTGGTTTAATAGCGTTTTCGCAAATTGCAAGGGTGATTAGCTCAGTTGGTAGAGCGTCTGCCTTACAAGCAGAATGTCGGCGGTTCGACTCCGTCATCACCCACCAAGTTTCCTTTCATTGTTGCAAACAATGGATGCGCGGTGGTAGCTCAGTTGGTTAGAGTACCGGCCTGTCACGCCGGGGGTCGCGGGTTCGAGCCCCGTCCGCCGCGCCAAGTTTTAAAATACTGACTCTGTCGGTATTTTTTATACACGGGTGATTAGCTCAGTTGGTAGAGCGTCTGCCTTACAAGCAGAATGTCGGCGGTTCGACTCCGTCATCACCCACCAAGTTTCCTTTCATTGTTGCAAACAATGGATGCGCGGTGGTAGCTCAGTTGGTTAGAGTACCGGCCTGTCACGCCGGGGGTCGCGGGTTCGAGCCCCGTCCGCCGCGCCAAGTATTGAAAATACCGACCTTAGGGTCGGTATTTTTTCATCTGCCCGATTTGATGGGTTTGTCTGTTTTGGGTCTGTTTCGCCCGGATATTGCTGTTTTAATCCGGTTTTTTATCATTGGATGGTATTTTCGATACGGATTCGGACAGTTGTTGCGTGCTGTTCTGATGTTGCTTACCTGTCGTATCAATGGGCAGGAGGATGCTTGCGGATTTTATGGCTTTCCTTCTTGCCGTTTTTTGGGTTGAAATGTCGGCGGATATGTCGGATATTTTTGAAAATGCCGTCTGAAGGTTTTCAGACGGCATTTTTGTCAGGCGGTTTCGGGTTCGCGGACGGGCAGGACAAGCAGGGCTGCCGTGCCGGCGAGTACGGCATCGGCGTACCACATCCAGCCGTAGTCGCCGAATTGTGTGATGACGATGCCGCCGATGTACGAGCCGAGGAAGCCGCCGATTTGGTGGGTGAGCATCACCAGTCCGAACAGGGTGGCGAGGTAGCGCGTGCCGAAGAGTTTGCCGGTAACGGCGGCAGTCGGGGCGACGGTGGCGAGCCATGTGAATCCGAGTGCGGCGGCGAAAATGTAGAAGTTGAAGTCGGTTTTGGGTGAGAAGATGTAAATCAGCACCATGGCGACGCGTGAGGCGTAGAGTCCGAACAGGACGTGTTTTCCTTTGAAGCGTCCGGTGCACCAGCCTGAGAACATGCAACCGGCGATGTTTGCCAGTCCGATGATGGCGATGGATGTTGAGGCGACGGTGGCGGGCAGTCCGCACAGGGCGACTTCCGTGGGTAGGTGGGTTACGAGAAAGGCGATGTGGAAGCCGCAGGCGAAAAAGCTCAGGTGCAGCAGGATGTAGCTTGGGGTTTTGAAGGCGGTTTTGACTGATTCTCCGAGGCTTTGTCCGTGTGTGGCTTGGGCGTGTTGGGTGTGGGCGGCGTTGTTGCCGCCGGCAAGCCACCATGAGACGGGCAGAATCAGCAGGGCGATTGCGCCCCAAACGTAAAATGTGCCCGTCCAGCCGACTTCGGGCAGGACGACGAGTCCCTGAACCAGCGGTGCGAACAGGAATTGTCCTGCCGAACCGCCTGCGTTGACCAGTCCGGATGCCAAGCCGCGTTTGTGTGTGGGGACTTGGGCGGCGACCTGTCCCATAATGATGGAAAACCCGCCGGAACCGGTGCCGAATGCGAGCAGCAGCCCGACGGCAATCATCAGCCCCCAATAAGTCGGGATGTTGGGGGCAATCAGGCAGGCGCAGACGAGCAGGACGGTGCCGCCGCTTAATACCCTGAACGCGCCGAAACGGTCGGCAAGCGCGCCGGACAATGGTTGCGATACGCCCCACATCAGTTGGAAAACGGCGATGATGAGGCTGAATTGGGCAATGCTCAATTCGGTGGTGTTGACGACGGGTTGGACGAACAGTCCGAGCGTCATCCTCATGCCGATGGTAATCAGCAGGATGAATGCGGCGGCGGTGATGATCAGCCAAAGTTTGGGTGTTTTCGATGCGGTGTGCGTCATAATGTGTATTTTGAGTCGGTTAAGTTTGCGGATTTTAACAACCCGGATGATTCGGGCTAAATAATTCCTGATTCTTTGGATATAGCCAACGGTATGCCTGCCGATGCCGTCTGAAAGGGCTTGATGGGTGTTTACGGTTCGGGTTAATATTTGTGCCGTATTTGTTAATTCCGGTTAGTATAGTGGATTAACAAAAACCAGTACGGCGTTGCCTCGCCTTAGCTCAAAGAGAACGATTCTCTAAGGTGCTGAAGCACCAAGTGAATCGGTTCCGTACTATTTGTACTGTCTGCGGCTTCGTCGCCTTGTCCTGATTTTTGTTAATCCACTATATTTTTGCCCGACGGGGTGAAAAATACAGTTGCTACGACCCACCCTACGTCCTCCCCTACACAACACCTGACGACCGCTGAAAAAATTTCAAGCGGCATTTTTATCAAATGCAAAAATATCCCGTCATTCCCGCGAAAGCGGGAATCCGGAAACTTAACGCTGCGGCAATTTGTCGGAAACGGCTGAAACTCAAAGAGCTAGATTCCCACCTGCGCGGGAATGACGGCGGGGGCGGTTTGGTGGTTTGGATTGGTTTTGGTGGGCTGAAGCCCACCCTACAGCCCGCCCTACACATCTGAAACTCAACGAACCTGGATTCCCGCTTTCGCGAGAATGACGAGGGTTTGGCGGGAATGCCGAGGGTTTGGGATTTCTGTTTTTGAATTTCTGTTTTTGTGAGAATGGCAAGATTTTCGGTTCTTGTATGGATAACGAGATTTTAGATGGCGGGAATTTGTCGGGAAAACAGCAACCCTCCGCCGTCATTCCCACGAAAGTGGGAATCTAGAAACTCAAAGTTGCAAGAATTTATCGGAAATGACCGAAACTCAACGAACCTGGATTCCCGCTTTCGCGGGAATGACGGGGGTGTGGCGGGAATGACGGGGGTTTATCAGAAATGACCGAAACTCAAAAGTCGGCAGCCTTGTTTACGCCTTCAAAATATCGAGCAATTTCAAATCGACTTTTTCGGCATCGAATTTATCTTTGGCAATCGCATAACTTGCATTCCCCATCAGGCGGACGGCTTCCCTGTTTTCGATAAAATAAATCATTTTTTCGGCCAAGATGCGGGGATTCCAAGGTTCGATCAGGAAGCCGTTGACCTTGTCGGCGACCGTTTCCCTGCATCCGGGGACATCCGTCGTAATCACTGCCCTGCCGACGGCCATTGCCTCCTGAGTGCTTCGGGGAACGCCTTCCCTATAAGACGGCAATACGAATATATGATGCGCCTTTATCACTTCGGAAACATTGTTTACAAAACCGGGGAAACGGATAATATCGCGGGCGGCAAGGCGTTCCAAATCGCCCCCCCCCCCGCGTGATTTGTCGATTGCGCCCAAAGCGGTAAAAACTGTATCGGGGTATTTGTCCTTAACCTGTTCCGCCGCCCGAATAAAATCATCAATCCCTTTTTCTTTCAGAAATCTGCCGATAAAGAGAAATTTTACGGGTTCTTTTTCATCGGGAATATCCGCCTCGGAATAAGGATATTGCCGCAAATCCAGACCGATTCCGCCCAAAATATGGATGTTTTTTATTTTGATGCCGTATTTGTCCGTCAGTTCGTCTTTGTCGTCGGGGTTTAATACAATCAGGCTTTCCAACATCGGCAGGGCAATGCGGTATAAGGCAATCAAAATCCCCTTTATGATTTTTGTTTTTAACGGTATGCCTTCCGGCTGCGGGGTAAATGCGAATCCCAAACCTTCCAGCATCCCGACGATTCTGGGCACGCCTGCCAGTTTTGCGGCAAAAGTGCCGAAAATCACGGGTTTTGCGAAATAAGGGAAAACCAAATCCGGCGATATTTTTTTGAGTTCTTTAAAGATGAGGAAGGTGGATTTTATATCGGAAAACGGGTTCAGCCCGCTGCGGTTTGAACGGTAGGTAACGGGTGTAACCCCCATTTCCCTGATAATATCCAATTCATTATCGGAAAACTCCGATACAAAGGCATACACCTGATGGTTTTTGCCGATTAATTTTTTAATGACGGGGGCGCGGAAACCGTAAATGCTGGATGCGACTGTTGTGATAAAAACGATTTTCATAAGGCGGACACCTTGAATATGGATTGGAAATGCGGTCTGCTACGGCAGGGTTTCATCCTGCAATCCGGCAAGGCTTGGGTTTGCCTGCGTATTATAGTGGATTAAATTTAAACCAGTACGGCGTTGCCTCGCCTTAGCTCAAAGAGAACGATTCTCTAGGGTGCTGAAGCACCAAGTGAATCGGTTCCGTACTATTTGTACTGTCTGAGGCTTCGTCGCCTTGTCCTGATTTTTGTTAATCCACTATATAAGGCGGTTGTTTGCGGTTTGATAAGGCTGATTTGCGTGCCGCGAAGTGCCGGCAACGAGCGGGGTGTTTTGAAAATGCCGTCTGAAACGGTTTCAGACGGCATTTCGATGTCGGCGGCAGCTTTGCGGAATCAGCCTTTGAAGCGTTTGAACACCAGCGTGCCGTTGGTACCGCCAAAGCCGAAGGAGTTGGAAATGGCAACGTCGATTTCCGCGTCGCGCGCTTCGTTGGCGCAGTAGTCCAAATCGCAACCGGCTTCGATATCTTGTTCGACAAGGTTGATGGTCGGTGGAACTTTGCCGTCATGTATTGCCAAAATGCTGTACACGGCCTCCACGCCGCCCGCCGCACCGAGCAGGTGGCCGGTCATGGATTTGGTCGAGCTGACGATGGTTTTGTAGGCGTGTTCTCCCAAAGCGCGTTTGAGGGCTTTGGTTTCGTTGGCATCGCCCAAGGGGGTGGACGTGCCGTGTGCGTTGACGTAATCCACGTCTTCGGGATTCAGTCCGGCATCTTTCAGTGCGCGGGTAACGGCGAGCGCAGGGCCTTCTTCGTTCGGCGCGGTAATGTGGTAGGCATCGGAACTCATCCCGAAGCCGACGATTTCGGCGTAGATTTTCGCGCCGCGTTTTTTGGCGTGTTCCAATTCTTCCAACACCAATACGCCCGCGCCTTCGCCGATAACGAAGCCGTCGCGGCCTTTGTCCCACGGACGGGAAGCGGTGGCGGGGTCGTCGTTGCGGGTGGAGAGGGCTTTCATCGCAGCAAAACCGCCTACGCCCAAAGTGCTGATCGCGCCTTCGGCACCGCCTGCAATCATTACGTCCGCGTCGCCGTATTTGATCAGTCGGGCGGAGTCGCCGATGGCGTGCGCGCCGGTGGTACAGGCGGAAACCATCCCATAGCTGGGACCGCGGTAGCCTTTGAGGATGGTAACGTGTCCGGAAATCAGGTTAATCAGCGAACCGGGGATGAAGAAAGGGTTGATTTTGCGCGCGCCGCCTTCGATTACGGCTTTGCCGGTGGCCTCGATGCTGGGCAGTCCGCCGATGCCGGAACCGATGTTCACGCCGACGCGGTCTTTATCGAGGTTTTCCACATCGTCCAAGCCCGAATCGGCGATTGCCTGCAATGCGGCGGCAATGCCGTAGTGGATGAACACGTCCATCCGGCGTGCTTCTTTCGCGCTGATGTATTGTCCGATGTCGAAACCGCGCACTTCGCCGGCGACACGGCTGTTGATGTCGGATGCGTCAAAGCGGGTAATCGCGCCGATGCCGCTTTTGCCGGCGAGCAGGGTGTCCCAAGCCTCTGCGACAGTGTTGCCGACAGGGGAAACCTGACCTAAGCCTGTAATGACTACTCTTCTCTGACTCATGATAACCTCGCTGTTGGTTGTCGGAATGGGGGCATATGCGGCTGTCGTGCAGATGCCGTCTGAAATTTGCGGCAGGGGTTCAAACAGTTTGCCATATAAGGGAAAAGCCTCTATTGCGCGGTGCAGCAGAGGCTGTTGTGTCGGGCGACGACCGGTTAGCCGTTGTGGGCATTGATGTAGTCGATAGCCAGTTGAACGGTGGTGATTTTTTCGGCATCTTCGTCGGGGATTTCGCAACCGAATGCTTCTTCCAAAGCCATTACCAGCTCTACGGTGTCCAAAGAGTCCGCGCCCAAGTCGTCTTGGAAGGAAGATTCGTTTTTCACGTCGGCTTCATTTACGCCCAGTTGTTCAGCAACAATTTTCTTAACTTGTTGTTCGATGTTTGACATATCAGTCGTTCCTTTATGCCTTGCGGCAGGTTGTTTAAGGGAAATAAATCGGTGGTATTGTACCGACTTTTAATAGAGTTTTCTATCTAATGCTTATTATATCAATATTTGCCGATTTGTACATTTTTGGGTGCGGCGGGTTTTGTCGTTCAAGTTTGACCTGTGTGCCGTATGTTTGGCAGGATTTCGGTTAAAATGACGGCATTTTCATCTGAAGCAGAAAGCCCTGTCATGTATCCACTTGCCCGCCGCATCCTGTTTGCACTCGATGCCGAGAAAGCCCACCACTTCACGCTCGACGCGCTCAACATGGTTTATAAATTGGGTCTGATTCCCGTAACCGACAACCGTACCAAACCTGTAAAACTGATGGGTATGGATTTGCCCAACCCTGTCGGACTTGCCGCAGGGCTCGATAAAAACGGCGAATACATCGACGCATTGGGCGCGCTCGGCTTTGGTTTCATCGAAATCGGCACGGTAACGCCCAAACCGCAGCCCGGCAACCCGCAGCCGCGCCTCTTTCGCGTTCCCGAATATCAAGGCATCATCAACCGCATGGGCTTCAACAACCACGGCATCGATGCCATGATTCAAAACATCGAAAAAAGTAAATTCAGCGGCGTGTTGGGCATCAACATCGGCAAAAATGCAGTTACGCCGATTGAAAACGCCGCCGATGATTATTTAATCTGCCTCGAAAAAGCCTACGCACACGCAAGTTACATTACCGTCAATATTTCCTCGCCCAACACCAAAAACCTCCGCGCGCTGCAAGGTGGCGACGAGTTGAGCGCATTGCTTGAGGCTTTGAAAAACAAACAGGCACAGCTTGCCTCTGTATACGGGAAATACGTTCCGCTCGCCGTCAAAATCGCCCCCGATTTGGATGAAGCACAAATCGAAGACATCGCCCACGTTGTCAAATCCGTCGAAATGGACGGCATCATCGCTACCAATACCACCATCGATAAATCAAGCCTCGGCAGCCATCCGCTCGCAGGCGGGCAGGGCGGTTTGAGCGGTCTGCCCGTTTATGAAAAAAGTAATCGGGTGTTGAAGCTGTTGGCAGACCACATCGACGGCAAGCTGCCGATTATCGGCGTAGGCGGCATTATGGAAGGCGGGGACGCGGCAGAGAAAATCCGCTTGGGCGCGACCGCCGTCCAAGTGTATAGCGGATTGATATACAAAGGCCCGGCATTGGTCAAAGAATGTTTGAAGGCTTTGGCGCGATGACGCGATCCGCCCAAAATGCCGTCTGAAAGCACGTTTTGCCGTTCAGACGGCATTTTCGTTTCCTTTTTCCGCCTACCGCCCCTTGAAAATCCCTTACGCGCCGCCCTGTTTGAAACAAAGCAAACGCCCACCGCGAACCGGACAATCTTGATACGCAGCCAAAGCAAGTCCGGCGGTAAGTTGTTAAACATATGAATAATTGATATAAAAAATAATTTTATGCCGTGGTGGACGGTTTGAGAAAACGCAAAATATTAACGGCGTTGAAATTCATTATGTGGAAAATAAGGATATGGGGATAAAAATAGATGGGACTGTCCTAGATGACTAGGATAAACTCGAATTTACTAATTGTTTTAAGATGGAAATTTGAACTTTTATCTCACTGTTGTTAAAACGCCATTCGCACTCCTTTAAATACAGCCCAAAAATGCTCTTTGGGAATGCCGTTAAACTTGCGTAAATGACGTTTTGCCCGGTTCCAAAAGTTCTCAATTCCATTGATATGGTTTTGTCGTTCAGTAAAATGTGTGCTGTGATTGATACGAAAACGAAGTTTCAGCGAAGCTAAAATGGCTAAATTCGCCCACATCTAATACATCATAGCTACGATAACAATCCGTATAAACAATGCTGTCAGGTTTCACTTGTTCACGGATTATAGGAAATAAAGTAGCGGTTTGAGTATTCGGTACAGTAACCGTATAAACCTTACCATTTCGCTTCAAAAGACCGAATACGGCGACTTTACCGGCAGCACCGCGACCGCGTTTACCTTTGCGTTGTCCGCCAAAATAACTTTCATCTGCTTCTACTTCGCCATCAAACATTTCCAAATGTGGACTGTTTTGATAAAAGTGTGGTTTTGATCGGCTGCAACCGTGTCCGTTTTGCCCAATTAAATGGTGATGAGTTGGAAACATTCTCCTGTTTTTTAGAAATTTGGGTTATGAATTAGAATAAATGAAGGCCGTCTGAAAGTTCAGACGGCCTTTTTTAATGGTTGTTAATGATGATGGTGGGCATGGCGTGCGGCTGCGCGTTTGGTACCGACAGGCACAATCAGCGTTGCGTAAGTATTGTCTTTCTGACATACGCTTTTATCGCCGTAATCGGTCTCGTTCACGACTTTGATTTTCCACAAACCGTCAATCAGAGTAATCACATTGACCACGCCGTTTTTATCGGTTTTGCCGGAGAAGCCTTGAGGTTCGCGGTGGTCATGGGTTGATTCCAAGTCCATTTCCGCCAAAGTGTCCGAGCTGGCGGTAACGGTGGCTTTAACCAAAGGCTCGCCTTTGTATAGGACTTTGACCGGCAAAATACCGCCGGCTTTGACTTCGTTCGGATTTTTCAGCGGAACCAGTTCCAGCTCTTGGCCGATAGGGCGGGTCAATACAGCTTCATCAACTGCGCCGTTGCCCACTTGGACAAAGCTCTTGCCGAACATTTGCGCCTGTTCGCAATAGGTTGAACCGGCCAGCTGTTTCAAGGTTTGCTGTTTCCAGCCGTCTTGGTTTTTCGACCAGAAAGTCGGTTTGTAGGTTGCGCTGACCCAGTAGGAGCCTTCAGGCAAAGCGGCTTTGGAAACGTATTGATAGTTTTCGCCTTTATTTACCAAATCAACGGTTTTCTTTGAGCTGCCGGTCAATTGCAGCGGTTTGAAAATATGTACGCGGTCGTCGGCGATTTTTTCGACATTGGGGAAGTCATGGCTGTAACCCAAATCCGCATGCAGGATTTGGCCGGCAGGCTGATGTGTCGGTGCAGCCACCCAAACATCGTGCGCTTGCGCCACTGCGCCCAATCCCAGCAATCCTAAAAGCATCCATTGTTTCATAGTTTCTACACTCCATTTTGTTGTTGAATGAAAGGCCTTGTATTTTGGCGAGTGGAAACATTACTCTTATTTGCATTTTTTGTAAATAATAAGTAATCGTAAACGATGAGAATAATAGGCTGCGGTATTTTTATTAACGCCTACTAACTCTGCTGCTGTTCTTGCAGTTATACCTGCGACAAATAGCTCAATGAGTTTATTTTGTTTATACTGGCTTAGACGACTTTTTCTCATAGGGATAATTCTAACTTAATTTGAATTTCCCTAGTTATCTAGGACAGCCCCAAATAGATTTTAAGTTTAAGGATTCGATATGTTTAAGGACGAACTAAATGAATTTATCCGATTGATATCCGATCCAGAAAGTGAATTGGATGAATGGTATTTGAGTGATTTTAAAGATGAACATATATGGAAAATGCAAAGTTACGAAGCATTTTCATGTTTGCGTGAAGCAGTCCCCTATTTGTTTGCTTATCCCCGATACGGGTATGAACTGTTGGAGATAATTTCCGCGTTAAAAGAAACATCTGATACGACAGAATTATTTTATGAGCCAGGTATCGTGCCTTTGCTGATTGATTTATATAAAGAAGATAGTTATCTGATAAATATGGTCAAACGGATATTCAACTGTCGTTATGGCAAATTTTCTCCATCCGGATGAAAAAACGGATTGGAGAAATTTGGATGATTTATTCAATGAGTTGGTTTTAGAGGAATTGCAGGCTTCATTTATGGATTGGTATCCGACTGTTGAAGAGGCAATCAGCCGTCATTTGGAAGACTTTTCGTAACAGGCGTCAATCGAAAGGGGCAGAATGACGGGGCAGGCAAACTGATGCGTGAACACGGAGCAGGCAACCGGAGTAAAAAATGAACCTTGATTTAACCGCGCAAAAAGTCCGCCTTTCTTGGAAGGATATTCTGTGGGGATATGAGAGTAAATACTTGGGTTGGGCTGATGTAGTAGCTTATGCCCGAAAAATGACGCTTTCAGATCATGATGAACGCGTGTTCAAGCTATCTTTAATCAACAAATCCAATATTCTTGAATTAAAACCTGTTCTGGAAGATTTGGCTTCGGAAATGAGTGGCTATTCCCCTAAAAATTGGCTGTACGTCCTCTTAAGCGATGTATTCCATAGAAAAGAAGAATTTGAGGATCCTTTGGGGGAAGTTGAAAAAATTTATGCAGATTTCGATTATCCGGAAGAAATAGAATCATTTGTCAGATATATGCCGCCTAAAGACGGTTATATTCCTTCTGCCCACAGCTATGAAGAAAATATTGCCCGGCTGTATCTCAATTGGGCAAAATATTTGGGCAGATAAGGCAGGCCAGATTCAAATGCCGTCTGAAATGGGCTTTCAGACGGCATTTTGATTATCCCTTATAATTAGGTCATTTTTATTTTCTCATCAGCAGATACTATCATGGCAACCATTCACACCCTTCTCCTCGTTGACGGCTCTTCTTATCTCTACCGCGCTTATCACGCGATGGCGCAGTTGACTGCGCCTGACGGTGCGCCGACGGGTGCGCTTTATGGCGTGTTGAATATGTTGCGTCGTCTGCGCTCGGATTATGTGCACGATTATTGCGCGGTGGTGTTTGATGCAAAGGGCAAGAATTTCCGCCACGAGATGTTCCCCGACTATAAGGCGACGCGCCCGCCGATGCCGGACGATTTGCGCCCGCAGGCGGAAGCCTTGCCGGATTTGGTGCGCCTGATGGGCTGGCCGGTATTGGTGATTCCGCAGGTAGAAGCGGACGACGTTATCGGCACTTTGGCTAAGATGGCTAGCGAAGCAGGGTGGAACGTGGTGGTATCTACCGGCGATAAGGACATGGCGCAGTTGGTGAACGAGCGCGTAACGCTGGTGAACACGATGAGCGGCGAAACGCTGGATATTGAAGGCGTGAAGGAAAAATTCGGCGTGCGCCCCGACCAAATCCGCGATTATCTCGCGCTGATGGGCGACAAGGTGGACAATGTGCCGGGCGTGGAGAAGTGCGGCCCGAAAACGGCGGTGAAGTGGCTGGAAGCCTACGGCTCGCTGGCTGGTGTGATGGAACACGCTGCGGAAATCAAGGGCAAGGTCGGCGAAAACCTGCAAGCCGCGCTGCCCCAACTGCCGCTTTCGTATGATTTGGTAACGATTAAAACCGATGTGGACTTGCACACCGAGCTTTCAGACGGCCTCGAAAGCCTGCGCCGCACTTCGCCGAAATGGTCGCAGCTTGCGGTCGATTTCAAACGCTGGGGCTTCCGCACTTGGCTGAAAGAAGCGGAAAGCCGTATGCACGAAGCGGCGGACGGCGATTTGTTCGGCAGCGATACGATAGGCGAACAGGCGGCGTTGGACATGGAAACGTCGTCTGAAAAAATCATAGAACATGCCCCAGCCCCCGAAAAGCTGGATTATCAAGCCGTTACCACCGAAGCGCAGTTTGCCGCCTTGTTGGACAAACTGGCTCAGGCGGACACAATCGGCATCGATACGGAAACCACGTCATTAGACGCGATGAACGCCTCGTTAGTCGGCATCAGCATTGCGTTCCAAGCAGGCGAAGCGGTTTACATTCCCATAGGACACAGCCTGACTGCCGCGCCCGAACAGCTTGATTTGCAAGACGTATTAGGCCGTCTGAAACCGCATTTGGAAAACCCAGCCCTGAAAAAAATCGGGCAAAACCTCAAATACGACCAACACGTTTTCGCCAATTACGGCATCGCCCTGAACGGCATCGCCGGCGACGCCATGCTCGCTTCCTACATCATCGAGAGCCATCTCGGACACGGCTTGGACGAGTTGTCCGAACGCTGGCTGGGCTTGGAAACCATTACCTACGAATCGCTGTGCGGCAAAGGCGCGAAGCAAATCAGTTTTGCCGATGTCGCCATCGGGCAGGCGACCGAATACGCCGCCCAAGACGCCGATTTCGCCCTGCGCCTCGAAGCGCACCTGCGCGCGCAAATGGATGTCAAACAGCTTGAAATGTATGAAAAAATGGAGTTGCCCGTCGCGCAGGTATTGTTTGAAATGGAACGCAACGGCGTGCAAATCGACCGCGCCGAACTCGCCCGCCAAAGCGCGGAACTCGGCACCGAGCTGATGAAACTCGAACAAGAAGCCTACGCAGTCGCAGGCCAGCCGTTCAACCTCAACTCGCCCAAACAGCTTCAAGAAATCCTGTTCGACAAAATGGGCATCCCCACCAAAGGCCTGAAAAAAACCGCCAAAGGCGGCATTTCTACCAACGAAGCCGTGCTCGAACAGCTCGCGCCCGACTACCCCCTGCCTAAAATCATCCTGCAAAACCGCAGCCTGGCAAAACTCAAATCCACCTACACCGACAAACTGCCCGAAATGATTTCGCCCAAAGACGGCCGCGTGCATACCACCTACGCCCAAGCCGTCGCCATTACCGGCCGCCTCGCCAGCAACAACCCCAACCTGCAAAACATCCCCATCCGCACTGCCGAAGGCCGCCGCGTGCGCCGCGCCTTTACCGCACCGCAAGGCAGCGTCATCGTTTCCGCCGACTATTCCCAAATCGAGCTGCGCATCATGGCACACCTCTCCGGCGACAAAACCCTCATCGCCGCGTTCCAAAACGGCGAAGACGTACACCGCCGCACCGCCGCCGAAGTATTCGGCATCGCCCCCGAAAACGTCTCGCCCGAACAACGCCGCTACGCCAAAACCATCAACTTCGGCCTCATTTACGGCATGGGGCAATACGGCCTTGCCAAATCATTGGGCATCGACAACCTTTCCGCCAAAAACTTTATCGACCGCTACTTCGCCCGCTACCCCGGCGTCGCCGAATACATGCAGCGCACCAAAGAACAAGCCGCCGCCCAAGGCTTCGTCGAAACCCTGTTCGGCCGCCGCCTCTACCTGCCCGACATCCGCAACAAAAACGCCAACGCCCGAGCCGGAGCCGAACGCGCCGCCATCAACGCCCCCATGCAAGGCACCGCCTCCGACCTTATCAAACGCGCCATGATAGACGTGTCCCGCTGGCTGGTTTCAGACGACCTGAAGAGCAAACTGATTATGCAGGTGCATGACGAACTGGTACTGGAAGTACCTGAAGCCGAACTGGATTTAGTCAAAGAAAAACTGCCGCAGATTATGGCGAAAGTGGATGAAGGGATGTTGAAAGTGCCGCTGGTGGCTGAGGTTGGCGTAGGGGAGAATTGGGAAGAGGCACATTGAGAATGCACAAGTATTGAACTGTTACGTTTTGATTTATCAAAATTTAAGGAAGTAAAATGCTCGATTCTAATGATTGGAAATCAATAGTATTAAACATTGTTTGCGGTATTGTTACAGCTGTCATTATAGGTATATTTACCGGTTTATGGAAAAAATCCAGATATAAATGTCAAGAATGGGTATCTGGAAATTCTGATCGGATACCTGTTCAAGATACGTCGTTTTATCCTAATGATATAAAAGCCAAGAGGAGGTATGAAGTAAAAAAATTTATTGGCGAAGTGTCTTTTTATACACTTACTTATTTGATTATTTTGGTATCTTTTCCTATGCCAATTTATTCAACGACCCTTTTGGTACAAATCGGCTTTATTTGAGTCAGGCCAAATATATTGGAATGTATTTTCCTGAAATCTCAATGACTGGCGGATACGCTAATATTTTTGTATGGTTCATTACGCTTACCTTATATGTTCCAATTTTTGGACTGTCTAAGTTAATGACAAAGTATTTATGGTATCCGTTGACAAACATATTTTGGGACTATAACGAAAATTTGGATAAAGTTGGATTTCTCATTTTTATTGCTTTGAAATCATTATTTATATCAGCTTGTGTGCAGTGGTTATTTTTTGATACGGAATTTTTGCAGGCATTGGAAAATGTCTTAATTTTAACTGTTTTTTCAATTGTTTTTGCACTATCACAAAATCGACGCCAGTAAGCCGTAGCCTGGATACCTATTTAGTTGCGCGCGACGGTTGAAACCCAAAACCCGCCCCATGCCGTCTGAAGCCCGACAATCCGGGTTTCAGACAGCATCGGGCTCCTGCTGCGTTTTCAGATGGTGCGGATTTGTCGGCCTGAAATGCCGGATACGCATTTTGCCATCATTTGAAGATATTTTAACTGGTTGTGTTTTAGTAATCTGTTGATTTCAATTATCCGCAAGGGGAAAGACAATTATTTTTCAGTTAGGAAGAAAAGCTATCATATTAAATACATTGAAGATAATTATATCTATCAACACTATATTAAAACACAGCCTGTTAATTTATCGGACTAAAACAACTTTATCTGCCCCCGCCTGTTTCGCGGCACTATTTTGAAACGCAGCCGTTTGTTCCAGCGGTGTTTGAACAATCGGTACGACTCCGGCTGTTGCAAGGCGGTTATTCCTAAGTTCGGGCGGCAAACCGCCCTACCGGATACAAAATATTTTCCTCGCCGTTGCGGGATTGAAACCCATCCGGACACCGCCTTGTTTTCAGGATTTGCGGGAAAAAAAGTAATGTGCCCCTTTGGCTGGGTGCAATATATAAGGCTTCCCCGCGCCCGGCCGCGTGCCAACCGTCGTCAGGCGGTCTTGAGCCTGCTTAACGGTATCCCCTCATCAGGCTGTAACCGTTGGCTTTCATGCAGTAGAAAACCAGCTTGGCGGCTTTCTGTTTTTCCAAACGGTTTGCATCGACATCCTTGCGGCAGTAGCCCAATTGGTCGAGTGCCTCTTGCTTGGAGACCCCGTCCTTATGCCAATATACATACGGTGTGGCGCAGGCAGCCAAGAGGGCTGCCGATACCGACATCAAAGCAATACGGTTCACTCTCATTTTTTACCCTTCTGAATAAAATTTAAAAAATTTTGATGTGCCGCATTTGAAATATTATTCTATTTTACAAATTTATTCAACTATAGTTTTATTTTAACAAGCTATAGTTTATTGTTTGAATATTGGGATTTTTCCATACTCCCTGTATGGAAAAACCGACCACCCCAAACCCCTACCGCCTTATCTTCGCCCAAAATATGAGGCAGGTCAGGCGTTTGAAAGAGCTTTCTCAAGAAGAGTTGGCTTTCAGTGCGCGCGTAAGCAAAACCTATATCAGCGAAATAGAACGCGGCAGCCGTTCGGTTTCCATTGATGTGATGGGTCAGATTGCCGATGCGTTGGGTATGCCTTTGGAAGAACTGGTTAGAAAAGACCTGCTGCAACTCAGATAATGTCGGCGCACCCGCCCTATGCCGCCGCCGTCCGCCATCGTACAGTTTCTGTTTTGTTTTCAAACGGCATCCTTCCGTTTCTATTAAAATAGCGCATTCCACTTTTCAGACGGCATCCCTATGTTTCCCGACCAATCCGCCCCCAATCTGCTGCAAGGCTTGAACCCCGAACAACTCTCCGCCGTAACCTGGCCGCCGCAATCCGCCCTTGTGCTGGCGGGCGCGGGCAGCGGCAAAACGCGCGTGCTGACCACGCGCATCGCATGGCTGTTGCAAACCGGTCAGGCAAGCGTGCATAGCATTATGGCGGTAACGTTTACCAATAAAGCCGCCAAAGAAATGCAGACCCGTTTGGGCGCAATGATTCCCGTCAACGTCCGCGCCATGTGGCTCGGCACGTTTCACGGACTCTGCCACCGTTTTCTACGGCTGCACCACCGCGACGCAGGCTTGCCGTCTTCCTTTCAAATCCTCGACAGCGGCGACCAGCTTTCCCTGATCAAACGCCTGCTCAAAAGCCTCAACATCGCCGAAGAAATCATCGCACCGCGTTCGCTGCAAGGCTTTATCAACGCGCAAAAAGAATCCGGCTTGCGCGCTTCCGTGTTGAGCGCGCCCGACCCGCACACAAGCCGCATGATCGAGTGCTATGCCGAATACGACAAAATCTGCCAACGCGAAGGTGTGGTCGATTTTGCCGAACTCATGCTCCGCAGCTACGAAATGCTGCAAAGCAACGAAATCCTGCGCCAGCATTACCAAAACCGCTTCAATCACATTCTGGTCGACGAGTTCCAAGACACCAACAAGCTGCAATACGCCTGGCTTAAACTTATGGCGGGCGGCAACGCGGCGGTATTTGCCGTCGGCGACGACGACCAAAGTATTTACCGATTCCGCGGCGCGAACGTCGGCAACATGACCGCGCTAATGGAAGAATTTCACATCGACGCGCCCGTCAAACTCGAACAAAACTACCGCTCCGTCGGTAATATCCTCACCGCCGCCAACGCCGTCATCGAAAACAACGACGAACGCCTCGGCAAAAACCTGCGCACCGACGCCGAAGCAGGCGACAAAATCCGCTACTACTCCGCCTTTACCGACCTCGAAGAAGCCCAATTCATCGTGGACGAAACCAAAGCCCTCGAACGTGAAGGCTGGGATCTGGACGAAATCGCCGTCCTCTACCGCAGCAACGCCCAATCCCGCGTTATCGAACAAAGCCTGTTCCGCAACGGCATCCCCTACAAAATCTACGGCGGACTGCGCTTTTACGAACGCCAAGAAGTCAAACACGCGCTTGCCTACCTGCGCCTCGCCGTCAATCCAGACGACGATAACGCCCTCTTACGCGTGATTAACTTCCCACCGCGCGGCATCGGCGCACGCACCATCGAAAACCTTCAGACGGCCTCAAACGAACAAGGCATCACCCTTTGGCAGGCTGCCTGCAACGCCGGCGCAAAAGCTACCAAAATCGCCGCCTTCGTCCGCCTGATTGAAGCCCTGCGTAACCAAGTCGGACAAATGCCCCTGTCCGAAATCATCGTCGGCATCCTCAAAGACAGCGGCCTGACCGAACACTACCGAACCCAAAAAGGCGACAACCAAGACCGCCTCGACAACCTTGACGAACTCGTCAATGCCGCCATCGAGTTCAAACCCGAAGACAGCAACTTTGAAACCCTGCCCGATAACATTTCAGACGACCCCGCCTTCCCCATCCTCGCCTTCTTGAGCAACGCCGCCCTCGAATCCGGCGAAAACCAAGCAGGCGCGGGCGAAAAAGCCGTCCAACTCATGACCGTCCATGCCGCCAAAGGCTTGGAATTCAACGCTGTCTTCCTCACCGGCATGGAAGAAGGCCGCTTCCCCAGCGAAATGAGCCTTGCCGAACGCGGCGGCCTCGAAGAAGAACGCCGCCTCATGTACGTTGCCATCACCCGCGCCCGCAAACGCCTCTACATCACCATGGCACAGCAAAGAATGCTGCATGGGCAAACCCAATTCGGCATCGTCTCTCGTTTCGTTGAAGAAATCCCGCCCGAAGTATTGCACTACCTGTTCGTCAAAAAAACCGCCTACGACAGCTACGGTAGCCCGCGCCAAACCACCGTACAACGGGACAAAATCCTCGATGACTTCAAACAGCCCCAAACTTACGCAGGCTTCCGCATCGGACAAAACGTCCGCCACGCTAAATTCGGCACTGGTGTCATCATCGATGCCGTGGACAAAAGCGAATCCGCCCGACTGACCATCAACTTCGGCAAACAAGGCGTAAAAGAGCTGGACACCAAGTTTGCGAAATTGGAAGAGGTGTAAATTTAAAATGTAGGTCGAATACTTGTATTCGACAAAAACATTTGACGCGTCTATCGTTTCCGAAAAACCGCTGTTGGAAATGTCGGATTCAAAAATCCGACCTACGGCAAAAAACGTAGTAAGGACAAGGCAAAAGGCCGTCTGAAAACGGGAAGGGCAATTTTGCCGCAACCGCCGCCGTCATTCCCGCGAAGGCGGGAATCCAGACCTTTCGGTACGGAAACTTATCGGATAAAAGGTTTCTTTAGATTCCACGTCCTAGATTCCCGCCTGCGCGGGAATGACGGACGGTAAAAGCCGGGTATAGATACCCACCCTCTGTTATCACTGAAATCAATAAGGAAGAACATTATGTCCCAAGTTTTTAAAGATTTTGATTTGCCCTCTGTGTGGGAATCCGACAGTTGGGCAGATGAAAACTACAAAGAAGCCCCGTTTACCCCTGAAATTTTGGCTGCCGTAGAAAGTGAGCTAGGCTATAAATTGCCGCAAAGTTTTATTGAATTGATGGGAGTACAAAACGGCGGGATATTTATAAAAACCTGTTTTCCAACCACGCAGAGAAATTCGTGGGCGAAAGATCATGTGCAAATTTGCGAGGTATCGGGCATCGGTTTTGAAAAAGAAGGAAGCCTGTGCGGCGAAACAGGGCAAAAACTTTGGCTGGAAGAATGGGAGTATCCTCCTATCGGCGTGTATTTTGCCAACGACCCGTCAGGCGGTCATGCCCTGTTTGCCTTGGACTATCGGGAGTGTGGAAGAGACGGAGAGCCGAAAGTGGTGTTTGTCGAACAAGAATTGGATTTTGAAATAGTCGAACTTGCCCCCGATTTTGAAACCTTTATCCGCAGCTTGCGGTATGAAGATGAGTTTATTGACGAAGAAATATAAAACGGCGGTTGAAAAACTGAAATCATCAAGTGAAAACGGGCGAAATAACGGGTAACCGTTTGAATCCTTAAGGGAAACAGTTTGGCGGAACGTGCCGCCTGTTTTCGGCGGTTTTGTCGGTGCTTAGGTCAAACCTTTACGGCGTTGCCCTTATGCCGATTTTGTCCGCCTGCTGCAAGGCGGTTTGTCTAATGAAAGGAAAAATGCCGTCTGAACATTGTTCAGACGGCATTTTCAAATGGAAGGCAATATAGTCGGCATATGAAAAATTGATGCGTGAGGCAGGATGGGTTTAGGCTTGTTAATCTCCATATAATAAATGGCTGTCTGAAGCCCATATGCGACTATATCTGCCGGCCTTATGGGCAATCAGCAGTGAACCAGCGTGCCCTCGTCTTCGCCGGTAATGACGCGTTTGAGCGAGCCTTCTTTGGCGATGCCGAAGACGACAATATTGAGCTTGCGTTCGCGGCAGAGCGCAAAGGCGGTCGCGTCCATGACTTTGAGGTTTTTGTTCAAGGCTTCGTCAAAAGTAATGGTTTCGTAGCGTGTTGCGGATGAGTCTTTTTTGGGGTCTGCGGTGTACACGCCGTCGACGTTGGTGGCTTTGAGCATCACGTCGCAGTTCATTTCTGCGCCGCGCAATGCGGCGGCAGTGTCGGTCGTGAAGAACGGGTTACCGGTACCGGCGGCGAAAATCACGACTTTGCCTTCTTCCAAATATTGGATAGCTTTGGGGCGGGCGTAGGTTTCGGCGATTTGCTGCATAGACAGTGCGGATTGTACGCGCGCTTTGATGCCCAAGGTTTCAAATGCGTCTTTGAGTGCCAAGGCGTTCATCACGGTCGCCATCATACCCATGTAGTCGGCAGTGGCGCGGTCCATACTGCCTGCTTGGGCGGATACGCCGCGGAAAATGTTACCGCCGCCGACAACGATACCGACTTGCACGCCCATTCTCACGATTTCGGCAATTTCGCCGACAGTTTGAACGATGGTATCGTGATTGATGCCGAATGGATCGGAACCCATCAGGGATTCGCCGGAGAGTTTCAGTAATACGCGTTTGTATTTGATTTGCTGTGTCATAAGATATTCTGCTTTCTCGTTGGGGATGTTGCCGGCTTCCGGACGGGATGCCGTCTGAAAGGTGTATGCCTTGGCGGGGCGTATGCGGCGTGCCGGCGGTATGAAAACGGGCGGCTGAATTTGCCGCCGCTGTTTTCGGGCGGCGCGGGCATTTGAACCCTGCCGCCGGAAAATATGGGCCTTTCCCAAAAAAAAGCACCCTGATTCGTTTGGAATCTAGGTGCTTTCTTTTTCATAAGTGCCTTACACTTTAGCAGCGGCAGCAACTTCGGCTGCGTAGTCAACAACGGCTTTCTCGATACCGTCGCCTACTTTGTAGCGTACGAAGCTGATCACTTCAGTGCCGTTTTCTTTAGCGAATTGGGCAACAGTTTGGTCAGGGTTCATCACGAATGCTTGGCCGTTCAGAGTGATTTCAGCCAAGAATTTGCGGATACGGCCTTCAACCATTTTAGCGGCGATGTCGGCAGGTTTGCCGGAAGCGATAGCTTGTTCGGTGTAGATGTGGCGTTCTTTTTCAACGGTTTCAGCATCTACTTCGGCTTCGCTTACGCATTGTGGTTTAGCGGCAACAATGTGCATACCGATTTTGCGTGCTACGTCTTCAGAGCCTTTGTACTCAACCAATACGCCTTCGGTAGCCAATGCACCGTGGATGTAGGCAACCAGTTGGTTGGCAGTATCGATCACTTGGAAGCGGCGAACAGACATGTTTTCGCCCAATTTAGCGATGATGGCTTTGCGTTCTGCTTCAACCAGTTCGCTCAGTTCTTCAACAGAAGCCGGTTTTTTCTCGGCAGCAGTTTTAGCAACGAAGTTGGCAAATTCTACGAAGCCGGCGTCTTTAGCAACGAAGTCGGTTTCGCAGTTTACTTCGACCAATGCGCCGACATTGCCGTTGATCGCGTAAGCCAATACGCCTTCGGCAGCAGTACGGCCAGCCAGTTTACCGGCTTTCGCACCAGATTTAATACGCAGGATTTCTTCGGCTTTGTCGAAGTTGCCTTCAGCTTCAACCAAGGCTTTTTTGCATTCCATCATGCCCAGGCCGGTAGCGGCGCGCAGGTCGGCAACCATTTTTGCAGTAATTTCTGCCATTTTGAATCTCCTAGATTTTTGGGAAATACGGAAAGGATTTTCCGCATTCGGGAATCGTGTGCCGCGAACGGATGTTCAGACGGCATATTTGAGAAAAGGGGCATAACGCCCCTCTTCCGTGTACCGAATTACTCGGCAGCAGCTTCTTGGGCAGCGGCTACAGTTTCTTGCAGCGCTTGGTTTTTGCCTTCCAAAACTGCGTCAGCGATGCCGCGGCAGTACAGGCGGATAGCTTTAGCGGAGTCATCGTTACCAGGGATAACGTATTTCACGCCGTCAGGGCTGTTGTTGGTATCGACTACGGCGATAACAGGGATGCCCAATTTTTCAGCTTCAACCAGAGTACCTTTTTGGTAGCCGGTATCGATAACGAAAATCGCGTCAGGCAGGCCTTTCATGTTTTTGATACCGCCCAAAGAACGTTCCAGTTTTTCAACGTCGCGTTGCATTTCCAGAATTTCTTTTTTGTTGAAACCGCCTTCAGCAGCGTTTTCCAGGGCAGCAGTTTTTTCTTCCAGGCGTTTGATGGATTGCTTAACGGTTTTGTAGTTAGTCAGCATACCACCCAACCAGCGGTAATCAACGAAAGGCATACCGGCACGGGTAGCTTCTTCGCGGATGATGTCGCGGGCTTGGCGTTTGGTACCTACGAACAATACTGTACCTTTGTTGGCAACCAGACGACGTACGGCTTCTTGCGCCTCTTGGAACATCGGCAGGGTTTTTTCCAAGTTTACGATATGGATTTTGTTGCGCGCGCCGAAAATGTATTGTGCCATTTTCGGGTTCCAGAAACGGGTTTGGTGACCGAAGTGAACACCGGCTTCAATCATCTGACGCATAGTAATTTGAGACATGTTATTTCCTTGAAAGGGTTAAGAGCACACATTCAATCGCATAGAACTTGATAGGCGGCGCCTATTGTCAAGCACCCTTCGGCGAAAGTGGGCATAAGTTTTAAAAAATAAAAGAGTGTTTCCGAAATGGAAAACTGACGGATTATAGCGGATAAGATGCCGTCTGAAAAGGGATTCAGGGTTTTGTGCCGCTGTCTTTTTGCCGTTGTGCGCGCTGCTGTTCGAATTCTGCCTGTTCCTGCCGTTTCATCCGGCGGTTGCGGCGGCGGATGGTCACGACAAAGACCGTGAACACGGTGGGCAACACTGCCCAAAAAAACAAATAAATCAACGCGCGCGCAATACTCGGCTGCGCGGCGGAAAACATCACGGCAACAAAAAGATAGCCGATGGCGACGATGTGCCACATTGTGTGCGTCCTGTTTGAATGTTAACAAAATCGTTATAATCGCAACATTCTACCGTAATCCTGAAAGGCCGTCTGAAATGAGGAATGAGGAAAAACGCGCCCTGCGCCGCGAATTGCGCGGGCGGCGTTCGCAAATGGGGCGGGACGTGCGGGCGGCGGCAACGGTAAAAATCAACCGCCTGCTCAAACGTTATATTAAAAAAGGGCGGAAAATCGGCGTGTATTGGCCGATGGGCAAGGAATTGCGTTTGGACGGCTTTGTCCGTGTCGCGCAAAAACGCGGTGTAAAACTTTATCTGCCTTATATCGAACCGCGTTCGCGGCGGATGTGGTTTACGCCGTATCCTGAAAGCGGAATGGAACGGGAGCGCATACGGGGCAGGGCGAAGTTGAACGTGCCGCAGTTTGCAGGGCGCAAAATCCGCGTGCACGGTTTGTCGGTATTGCTCGTCCCGCTTGTCGGCATAGACCGCGAAGGCTACCGCTTGGGGCAGGCAGGCGGCTATTATGATGCGACGCTTGCGGCGATGAAATACCGTTTGCAGGCAAAAACCGTGGGCGTAGGCTTTGCCTGCCAACTGGTCGGCACGCTGCCGCGCGAGGCGCACGACCTGCCGCTGGACGGTTTTGTGTCGGAGGCGGGGATATTGTGTTTTTAGCCGTTCAGACGGCATTTTGAACGGAAATGCCGTCTGAAGGCGGAATATTGGGAGAAAAGGATGTCGGAAAGGATAATACTGCCGGTCTTGTCATTGGGCGGCGTTCGTCTCGAACCGTTGGATGTGCATCATGAAACGGGTTTGCGCGAGGCGGTTTGCGATGGGGAGGTTTGGAAGCTGGGGGTAACGTCCGCGCCCCATCCGGATAGGGTGGCAGACTATATCGGGACAGCATTGGCAACGCGTTTAGCGTTTGCGGTTGTCGATGAAGAGGCGGACAGGGTGGTCGGGACAACGGCGTATTATCATTTTGAACCGCAGATTCCGCGTTTGGACATTGGGTTTACATGGTATGCGGTATCGGCACGGCGGACACGGATAAACACCTGTTGCAAAATCATGCTGTTGGATTACGCATTTGATGTTTTGGCTTGCCGTTGCGTGGGATGGCGCACGGATATTCTGAACCTTGCCTCGCAACGTGCCATCGAACGGCTGGGCGCGGAAAAAGACGGCGTGCTGCGTATGCATATGCTCCGTAAAGACGGCAGTGTGCGCGATACGGTTGTATACAGTATGCTGAGGGAAGATTGGTGCAAAAACAGGGAAATCCTGACCGGCAGGTTGGCGGGATATGGCGTGCAGGTGTGAGGCAGTATTTTCAAATTTAAAAAACTTAACGCAATATGCTGACAATCTTTTAAAAATTAATATATAAACAATTTTGGTTTTTTATCTATTAATAATTTGATATATATAGATAAATAACTATTTTTATTTTTCATTTCGCAGTTCTCGGGCTTGGCGGGCGACAGAAAAACTTTGCATTTCCCAGTAAAATCCACTACATTCACGATAACATATTACAAGCCCCTGAAGCGGTGTCGGAAGCCATACTTGCAACGCATTCCAACCCCGAAACAGCGTGCTCGGACACACACCATTGCCGGTTTCCCCTGCTTTTGCGATTCAGGCGTTTGTAGTACGGCAAATAACCATAAGGGCAGAAGATGCCTGTTTTTTAGGAGTAAACCATGGCTGAAGCGACAGACGTTGTCTTGGTGGGCGGCGGCATTATGAGCGCGACTTTGGGCGTTTTGCTCAAAGAACTCGAACCGTCTTGGGAAATCACCCTGATTGAACGCTTGGAAGATGTGGCGTTGGAATCGTCAAACGCGTGGAACAACGCCGGCACGGGGCATTCCGCCCTGTGCGAGCTGAATTACGCGCCGTTGGGTGCAAATGGGATTATCGATCCGACGCGTGCCCTCAATATTGCCGAACAGTTCCATGTCAGCCGTCAGTTTTGGGCGACGCTGGTTGCGGAAGGCAAGTTGGAAGATAATTCTTTCGTCAATGCCGTGCCACATATGTCTTTGGTGATGAATGAAGACCACTGCCGTTACCTGCAAAAACGCTATGATGTGTTTAAAACGCAGAAACTTTTCGAAAATATGGAATTTTCCACCAATCGGAACAAAATTTCCGATTGGGCTCCGCTGATTATGCGCGGCAGGGACGAAAACCAACCCGTCGCCGCCAACTACTCCGCCGAAGGCACGGATGTCGATTTCGGACGGCTGACGCGCCAAATGGTGAAATATTTGCAGGGCAAGGGCGTAAAAACCGAGTTCAACCGCCACGTCGAAGACATCAAACGCGAATCCGACGGCGCGTGGGTGCTCAAAACCGCCGATACCCGCAACCCCGATGGGCAGCTCACCCTCCGCACCCGCTTCCTCTTCCTCGGCGCGGGCGGCGGCGCGCTGACCCTGCTGCAAAAATCCGGCATCCCCGAAGGCAAAGGCTACGGCGGCTTCCCCGTGTCCGGCCTGTTCTTCCGCAACAGCGCCCCTGAAACCGCCGAACAACACAACGCCAAAGTGTACGGGCAGGCTTCCGTCGGCGCGCCGCCGATGTCCGTCCCGCACCTCGACACACGCAACGTGGACGGAAAACGCCACCTTATGTTCGGCCCTTACGCAGGCTTCCGTTCCAACTTCCTCAAGCAAGGCTCGCTTATGGATTTGCCGCTGTCCATCCATATGGACAACCTCTATCCTATGCTGCGCGCCGGCTGGGCGAATATGCCGCTGACCAAATACCTGCTGGGCGAATTGCGTAAAACCAAAGAAGAACGCTTCGCCTCCCTGCTGGAATACTACCCCGAGGCAAATCCCGACGACTGGGAACTCATCACCGCAGGGCAGCGCGTCCAAATCATTAAAAAAGACTCCGAAAAAGGCGGCGTGCTCCAGTTTGGTACGGAGATTGTCGCACACGCCGACGGCTCGCTCGCCGCATTGCTGGGCGCGTCGCCGGGCGCATCGACCGCCGTGCCGCTGATGATTCGGCTGATGCACCAATGCTTCCCCGAGCGCGCCCCGTCTTGGGAAGGCCGTCTGAAAGAACTGGTACCGGGTTACGGCATCAAGTTGAACGAAAACCCTGAAAGGGCGGATGAAATTATCGCCTATACCGCGAAAGTATTGGATATTTAAACCGAATCTTTCAAGAAAAGCCGTGCCCCATATGGTGTTGATGCCGTCCCTGCCAGTTATGCCCTTCATCCGGCAGGGCAGGTTTTGATACACGGGGCAGGTAATCGTTTTTTCCCTTTTGCGAATAATGGAACGGTCAAAAAAACAGCGTTTTCATTTCTGAAAACGCTGTTTTTTGTTGCCTGATTAACGTGGGGAACAGTCTTTGAAGACGATTTGGTTGTCAGGTGCGGTAATCATAATGGGCTGTTTGCGGTAGGATTTGCCATCCATCACGCCGGTACCCAAAACATAACCGCCTTCTTTGCCGTAGAATGTTTCCACATTGTCGGATTTGTCCAAATTGACAGGCATTTGCACGCGTTTGCCGTTGATGACGGCGGAAGCGTATGTGGTCAGACCCTGTTTGTTGAAGCCGTAGGTTACTTTGACTTTTTTACCTTGCTGGCAGACGTAGCTGACGGTTTTTTTGGCAACGGTAGGATTGTCCGTGCCGGCGGCGGCAGCCATACTGCCGAGTGCGATTGCGGAAGACAGGATTGCGGTGGTCAGAAGTTTCATTTTTATTCCTTTGGATAGATGTGGAGTTTGCCCGTTTCGGACTGTTTGACATTCTAATGTCGGCGTATCCTGAAATAAACAGGAAATTGGATAAAGTTTGTAAAAAGGCAGGTTCGGCATTTCAGACGGCATTGTTGGCGTTTTTCGGAAATGAAAAACCTCCGAGCATCCGGAGGTTGCGGTTTAACCTTGTTTTTTTCTTTCGGCCTTGGTCTGTTTGGACAACTCGGCATACAGGTCGGGATGGTGTTTTTTTAACAGGGCGGCGATTTCCATATCTTTTTTGTTGACTTTCGCCAAATCGAGGCATTCGATATGGACGAGGCGGAGCAGTTCGCGTACGGGTTTGGGCATCTTGCGGCCGGTTTCGTAGCGCGAGCCTCCGGATTGGGTAACGCCGACCTTGCCCCAAAAGTCTATCTGGTTCAGCCCGGTCTTTTTGCGGATGGCTTTAACATCTTCAATCTCTTCAAATACTTTCATGGGAATTCCTTTTAGAGTTTGTTTGGTTGCCGCGTAAATTTTAATTTACTTTATTTTTGTAATGTGCCGAGTCAAACCTATTTTTATATTGCATATTATATCTTCGTTTCTTTCAGACGGCATTGTTTATTTCTATAGGGGGGTTAGGGTTTGCCGGTAGCCGGGCTGACGGTAAGGATTTCGTAGCCGGTTTCGGTAACCAAAACTTCGTGTTCCCACTGGGCGGAGAGGGAGCGGTCTTTGGTAACCACCGTCCAGCCGTCGTTGAGGATACGCAGGTGGCGTTTGCCTTGGTTGATCATCGGTTCGACGGTAAAAATCATACCAGGTTTTAGAACGGGACCTTGTCCTTTTTTTCCGTAGTGCAAAACTTGCGGGGCTTCGTGGAAACCGCGCCCGATGCCGTGTCCGCAAAATTCCTGTACGACGGAATAGCCAGCGTTTTCGGCAACCTGTTGGCAGGCGTAGCCTACGTCGCCCAGCGTCGCGCCGGGTTTGACGGCTTCGATGCCCGCCATCATGGAGGCGTGGGTTACGTCAATCAGCCGTCGGGCGATGGGGGAAACTTTGCCGACGGTAAACATACGGCTGGAGTCGCCGTGGAAGCCGTCTTTTTTGATGGTGAGGTCGATGTTGATAATGTCGCCTTCTTTAAGGGGTTTGTCATCGGGAATGCCGTGGCAGATGACGTGGTTGACGGAGGTGCAGCAGGATTTGGGGTAGGGCGGGTTGCCGTAGTGCAGGGGGGCGGGATAGCCGCCTTGGACGTTGACGTGGTAGTCGTAAACGAGTTTGTCGATTTCGTCGGTGGTTACGCCGGGTTTGACGAATTGACCGATGTAGTCGAGGGCTTCGGCGACGAGTTTGCCCAGCTCGCGCATTTTTTCGATTTCTTCGGGGGTTTTGATGATGATGCCGTTCATAATGCTTCCTTGTATTGCGGGTGTGCCTGCCGCGCCGGGTCAGAAGAGGTTGTCGAGAATTTCTTTATGGGGTTTGGGCGGCGTGTTTTTCGGGGTGTCCGGTTTGGTATGGTTTTCTTTGGGCGTTTCTTTGGGCTGCGCCTGTTTTTCGGGTGTTTCTTTTTTGGGCTCGGGACGGGGGATGTTTGTGGGCAGTACGGGGGTTTCGTTGAGTGTTTTTTCAGCTTGTGTTTCGGCGGCGGTTAACGGATCGGCTGCCCGATCCGCATCCGAAGGACGCGGTTTGGCACGGTTTTTTTTGGCAGGAGCGGGAAGGGGCGGTTTGCCGCCGCTTTCGTTTTCATCGTCCGCACTTTCGGGTTCAGACGGGGCTGGTTCGGGATGTGCCGCGCCTTGTCCGACTGCGCCGTTGGGCAGCCAGAATTCGGTTTCGCGGGGGCTGTCGGTGTGTTGCGGTTCGGTTTGGAGGGTTTTGTCGCCGTTCGGGTTGAATGTGCTGACGATGCCTACTGCCAATGCGCCGATGGCGGTGATACAGATGAGCAATACGGCGCGTATCAGGATTTTCGGGGTCAGCCTGAAGGGTTTGTTTGGTTTTTTTGCCATTTTGATTGTGCTTTTGGGGTGTCGGGCAATGCCGTCTGAAGGCGGTTCAGACGGCATTGCCGAGTCAGCGTTGGACGTAGTTTTGGTAGAGGGTAATGACTTTTTGTACGCCGACGGTGGTGCTGACTTTTTGGGTAATCTGCGCCTGTTCTTCGGGGGTGAGGATGCCCATAACGTAGGTTACGTTGCCGTAGGTAACGATTTTGACACGCGCCTGTGTGGCGGGGCTGATGCCCAGCAGCGTGGCGCGGACTTTGGATGTGTTCCATATGTCGCCAGCGATGTCGCCCGCAGTGCGCGGCAGGGAGGCGACGGTAATGTAGTTGTACACGCCTTCGGCGGCCTGTTCGGCACGTGCAATCTGACCGACGAACTGTTTTTCGCCTTCGGTGGCGACTTGTCCGAGCAGCAGCAGGTGGCGGTTGTAGCCGACGACGGAGATTTGGGGCGTGTAGCCTTTGGTTTGGTTGTTTTGGCGCAGGTAGGAACGGGCGGTGGTTTCAATACGCAACGCCATTACGTTGTCGTCGGTTTGCGCGCCGGTGGTGCGGCGGTCGATGACGGATTTGGTGCCGACGGCGGCGCTTCCGATTACTGCGCTGACGCAGCCGCTAAGGGCAAGGCTGAAAATGGCGGTAATGAGTATGCGGACGGTGTGCGGTTTGAGTTTCATCGGGGGCTTCCTTTCTTGGGCGTTTCAGACGGCATTGCTTTGCGCCATGCCGTCTGAAAAGGGTTACATTCCTTCAAACAATACGGAGTCGATACAGTCGCACATGGCGTGTATCAGCAAAATATGGTTTTCCTGAATGCGGGCAGTTCGAGGATAGGGAACGTTGAGTAAAACGTCGGTATCTTTGAGTATGGCGGCGATTTTGCCGCCGTCGCGGCCGGTCAGGGCGATGACGTGCATATCGCGTTCGTGTGCCGCTTTGATGGCTTCGATGACGTTGGCGGAATTGCCGGAGGTGGAAATGCCGACCAATACGTCGCCTGCACGTCCGAGCGCGCGCACTTGTTTGCTGAATACGTGGTCGAAACCGTAGTCGTTGCCGATGGCGGTCAGCGCGGACGTGTCGGTGGTCAGGGCGACGGCGGCGAGTTCCATACGTTCTTTTTCAAAACGGCCGGTCATTTCGGCGGCGAAGTGTTGCGCATCGGCAGCCGAACCGCCGTTGCCGCAGGCCAGGATTTTGCCGTCATTCATCAGGCATTGCAGCATCAGCTCGGCAGCCTGTACGGTCGGCTCGACCAGTACTTTTTCGGCTTCCTGCTTGGCACGGATGCTTTCGGCAAAATGGGCGGCAACGCGTTCTTGTAATGTCGTCATATCGTCAACCTGTAATATTCTGTATCCACTCGGGCGGGCGGTTTCCTTCGATAAGTACCGCATCGAGGCGGCACGGTACGTTTGTCAACCTGTTCTGTTGCAGATAATACTCTACACTTCGTTGCAGTTTCAATAATTTGGACGGCGAAATGCTATATGCGGCACCGCCGAACCGTTGGTTTTTGCGGTATTTTACTTCAACAAACAGAATCATGCCGCCGTTTTTGACAATTAGGTCGATTTCGCCGTAGGCGCAGTGCCAGTTGCGGGCAAGCAGCGTACAGCCTTGGGATAGGAGGAAGGCGAGCGCGGCATCTTCCCCTGCCTCGCCCTGTTTGTGGTTTAAGCGCATAATCGGTTTAGCCTTTATAATGTCTGTTTTTCAGACGGCATTCTTATGTTTCAGAAACACTTGCAGAAAGCCTCCGACAGCGTCGTCGGAGGAACATTATACGTGGTTGCCACGCCCATCGGCAATTTGGCGGACATTACCCTGCGTGCTTTGGCGGTATTGCAAAAGGCGGACATCATCTGTGCCGAAGATACGCGCGTTACCGCGCAGCTTTTGAGCGCGTACGGCATTCAGGGCAAACTCGTCAGCGTGCGCGAACACAACGAACGGCAGATGGCGGACAAGATTGTCGGCTATCTTTCAGACGGCATGGTTGTGGCACAGGTTTCCGATGCGGGTACGCCGGCCGTGTGCGACCCGGGTGCGAAACTTGCCGGCCGCGTGCGCGAGGCTGGGTTTAAAGTTGTCCCTGTTGTCGGCGCAAGCGCGGTGATGGCGGCTTTGAGCGTGGCTGGCGTGGCGGAATCCGATTTTTATTTCAACGGTTTTGTACCGCCGAAATCGGGAGAACGCAGGAAACTGTTTGCCAAATGGGTGCGGGCGGCATTTCCTATCGTCATGTTTGAAACGCCGCACCGAATCGGGGCGACGCTTGCCGATATGGCGGAACTGTTCCCCGAACGCCGTCTGATGCTGGCGCGCGAAATTACGAAAACGTTTGAAACGTTCTTAAGCGGCACGGTTGGGGAAATTCAGACGGCATTGTCTGCCGACAGCAACCAATCGCGCGGCGAGATGGTGTTGGTGCTTTATCCGGCGCAGGATGAAAAACACGAAGGCTTGTCCGAGTCCGCGCAAAATGTGATGAAAATCCTTGCTGCCGAACTGCCGACCAAACAGGCTGCCGAGCTTGCTGCCAAAATCACGGGCGAGGGAAAAAAAGCTTTGTACGATCTGGCTCTGTCTTGGAAAAACAAATAGTGCCGGACGGGCCGGCACCATAGTGCGAACGGAATCAGCGGACACGACCCGTCATATGGTACAGAACATCTCTGCCCTGAATACGGTGGATGACGACCATGGCGATATGTCCGACGACGACGGCAAACAGCAGCCAACCGAGATTGCCGTGCAACAGGTTACCCAAATTTGCCATCCATTCGATTTTTTCAGGCGAACCCTGCATCAGCTCGATTCCGAATACTTTCAGAGGACCGCGTCCGCTGCCGTATTGTCGGATCATGCCGATAACAGGAACGGCAAGCATCAACAGGTATAAGATACGGTGACCGACCGCTGCCGCCTTGCTGTCGCTTTGCGGACGACCGGTACGGTTGGCAGCCGCCCAAATAATACGGAATACGATAAGCAGCAGGGTAAGGAAACCGAAAGATTTATGCAGGCCGAACAAGTTGCCCGCCCATTCGGCATCTTCATAAGCCGTCCATAAGGCAATTGTGGTCAGAATGCCGACAAATCCGATGACGGTCAGCCAGTGCAGGGTACGGGTTAGCGTGTCGTAAACGGCAGGTTGGTTTGTATTCATAAAAAAATCCTTATCATAATGTAACGGTTTGAACGGACATTCCGTCGGGTCGGAATGTCAAAAAGGCGCGATTGTACAAAAGAAGTTGGATATATTTTGTTTGCAGGCTGAAGATTTGCTTAAAAATTCATTAAGATGGGCGGAGCAAATAGTTTTGGTACGGCGTGTTGAAATACCGCTTATCCCTTATAATAACGTCCGAAATTCTGTTCAGACGGCATCAAAACACACGCCATGCCGTCTGAACCCCCATTTGAAACCAACAAACAAGAGCATTGAATGAAATTTATCGACGAAGCAAAAATCGAAGTCGCCGCAGGCAAAGGCGGTAATGGCGCAACCAGTTTCCGCCGCGAAAAATTCGTACCCCGCGGCGGCCCGGACGGTGGCGACGGCGGCAAAGGCGGCAGTGTCTGGGCGGAAGCCGACGAAAACACCAACACCCTCGTCGAATACCGCTTCGTCAAACGCTACCAAGCCAAAAACGGCGAAAAAGGCCACGGTTCCGACCGTTACGGCGCAGGTGCGGACGACATCGTCCTCAAAATGCCCGTCGGCACCCTCATCCGCGACCTCGACACTGACGAAATCGTCGCCGACCTGACTTATCACGGTCAGCGCGTCTGTCTCGCCAAAGGCGGCAAAGGCGGCTTGGGCAACATCCACTTCAAATCGTCCGTCAACCGTGCGCCCAAACAATCCACGCCCGGCGAAGAAGGCGAAACCCGTTCCCTGCAACTCGAACTCAAAGTCCTCGCCGACGTCGGCTTGTTAGGCATGCCCAACGCCGGTAAATCCACCCTGATTACCGCCGTATCTGCCGCGCGTCCTAAAATCGCCAACTACCCCTTCACTACCCTGCATCCAAACTTGGGCGTCGTGCGCATCGACGAAAACCACAGCTTCGTCATGGCCGACATCCCCGGTCTGATTGAAGGCGCGGCAGAGGGCGCAGGCCTCGGCCATCGTTTCCTTAAACACTTATCACGCACCGGCCTGCTGCTGCACGTCGTCGATTTGGCGCCCTTCGACGAAACCGCCAACCCCGCCGAAGAAGCCCTCGCCATCATCAACGAATTACGCAAATACGACGAAGAACTCTACGGCAAACCGCGCTGGCTGGTACTGAATAAACTCGATATGCTCGATGAAGAAGAAGCCCAAGCGCGTACTGCCGCCTTTCTCGAAGCCATCGGCTGGGACTACCCGAAACCGGACGACCGCTTCCAATTCGACATGGAAACCCCGCGCTTCTTCCAAATCAGCGCGCTGACCCACCAAGGCACGCAGGAATTGGTACACCAAATCAACCAATATCTGACCGAGAAAAAACGCTTGGAAGTTGAAAAAGTCGAAGCGGAGAAAGCGGCGGCAAACGTTGAAATTATCGAACAGCAGCCTAAAACGGATACGGGCGTGTTTAAGCCGGAGTAAAAGGACAATGCCGTCTGAAAGTTTTCAGGCGGCTCATTCTGCAGAGATGTGCTATGTACAAAACAATAGATTTATTTTCAGGCATTGGCGGAATACGCCTAGGCTTTGAAAAATACGGGTGCACCAATGTATTCTCATCGGAATGGGACAAATATGCCCGACAAATGTATGAAGCAAACTTTGGAGAAAAACCTTTTGGCGACATTAACGGCATCGATCCTTCAGATATTCCCGATCATGATATTCTGCTTGCGGGATTTCCGTGCCAACCTTTCAGTATCGCAGGTAAGGGATTGGGATTTGAAGATACGCGCGGGACATTGTTTTTCAATATTGCCGAAATCCTGAAAACCAAACAGCCGAAGGCTTTTCTTCTGGAAAACGTTAAGCGGCTGACTACGCACGATTCGGGCAGGACTTTCCGTATTATTTTAGAAACCCTTAAACAGCTTGGTTATACGGTTTATTTTAAGGTTTTAAATACTTTGGATTTCGGATTGCCGCAAAAACGCGAAAGAATTTATATTGTTGGTTTTTCAGACAACATCCCTTTTTACTTTCCCGAACCCATAAACCAATATCGGCCATTGGGCGATCTGCTGGAAAACGATCGAGATGTCGAACCAAGCTATTTTTTATCAGATGCCTTGAAACAAAAACGTTTGGCAGCCTTAAAAAAAGCCCCTCCCACCCCATCAATTTGGCATGAAAATATTGGCGGGAATGTTTCCGCACTTCCATATTCCTGTGCCTTAAGGGCCGGGGGAAGTTACAATTATTTGGTGGTAAACGGAGTAAGAAGGCTAACAGGAAGGGAAATGTTAAGATTACAAGGTTTTCCCGATGATTTTGAAATCAATATCCCCTACTCGCAAGTCAGGAAAGTTGCCGGAAATTCTGTATCCGTTCCTGTAATAGAAGCCATCGCGGAAAATATGCTCGCTTCTCTTTCCGGCAAGGTCGAACAAAAAGGGCAATTGGATTTATTGGAGGCAGGATGACGTTTGAAGAACAACAAGCCGAAGAAGCATTGGACGGCATTATCAAAAAATCCCGTATCCACCTTTATAAACCCATTCAAATTGCAGAAATTTTATATCATGACCGTTGTATAAAACAGTTGGATTTTTTAAATTTAGATACTTACCGCAACCAATCTAAACGCTGGAGGGATGAAATCTGCCGTCGGTTTTTAGGGCGGATTTCTACTTCATCGGCAAAATTCCAAGATAATCTGTTTGAAAAAAATGCAATGCCGCCTGAAAAACTAGCGGTATTGGGAACATTAAACAGACAGTCGGACGGCGGGGTAGAATCGTACATTTATAAACAGTTTTTCAATCGTTTTTCCCAAATGAGCGAAGCATTGGCTTATGTCGGCAATACAGACAGATACTCCTTCCAACTGTCTGAATTTCTAAATTTATTTTGGCTCGAGCCGGGATTGAAAAGAAGTATAGACAAGATATATGAAATCGTTGTTTATGCGTTGTTTGATGCATTGGTTTCAGAATTAGGCATAACGGTTTCAATTGATTTTCCTAAGGAAAACCTGTCTTTATGGGAGGAATATCAAGATTTTGCCGAAAAAATCATCACTATGCCGAAAAATGGGCATTTAAAACTTCCTGCAAAAATCCATCGTGTAGGCGTAACCAATGCTGCCGATAGAGGGTTGGATATGTGGTCTAACTTCGGATTGGCCATACAGGTCAAACATCTCTCTTTAGACGAAGAGTTGGCAGAAGATATTGTATCCTCCATTAGCGCAGATAGAATTGTCATTGTCTGCAAAAAGGCAGAACAATCGGTGATTGTTTCATTACTGACGCAAATAGGCTGGAAAAGCCGAATTCAAAACATCGTAACCGAGGATGATTTGATAAGTTGGTACGAAAAAGCATTGAGAGGCCAATATCCGATTGCAGAAGCGTTGTTGGAAAATATTAAAACTGAAATTATGCGTGAATTTCCTGCCGTTAATGAAGCCAATGAATTTTTAGATTTCGCCCAAAATCGCGGATATGACATTACTGTTACTCATTTCTAAACTTACTTGATGAATATGACCACCATCTACAACACCCTTACCCGCCAAAAAGAACCCTTCACCCCCATCGACCCTGAAAACGTGCGTATGTACGTCTGCGGTATGACCGTTTACGATTACTGCCATTTGGGACACGCCCGCGTGATGGTGGTGTTCGACATGATTGCCCGCTGGTTGCGCGAGTGCGGCTATCCGCTCACTTATGTGCGCAACATCACCGACATCGACGACAAAATCATTGCCCGCGCGGCTGAAAACGGCGAGACCATTGGCGAACTGACCGCGCGTTTCATTCAGGCGATGCACGAAGATGCCGATGCTTTGGGCGTGTTGCGTCCGGACATCGAACCGAAGGCAACGGAAAACATTCCGCAAATGATTGCCATGATTGAAACCCTGATTCAAAACGGCAAGGCATATCCCGCCGCCAACGGCGACGTTTACTATGCCGTGCGCGAGTTTGCCGCTTACGGACAATTATCGGGTAAATCGTTGGACGACCTGCGCGCAGGCGAGCGTGTGGAAGTCGATGGTTTCAAACGCGATCCGCTTGATTTTGTGTTGTGGAAAGCCGCCAAAGCAGGCGAACCGGCGTGGGAAAGCCCGTGGGGCAGGGGACGGCCGGGTTGGCACATCGAATGTTCCGCGATGAGTGAAAACCTGTTCGGCGATACTTTCGACATCCACGGCGGCGGCGCGGATTTGCAGTTTCCGCACCATGAAAACGAAATCGCCCAAAGCGTCGGCGCGACGGGGCATACCTGCGGCCATCATCACGCGCAAACCCACCACGGGCAAAGCATTGCCAGCCACGTCAAATACTGGCTGCATAACGGCTTTATCCGTGTGGACGGCGAAAAAATGTCCAAATCGCTGGGTAACTTCTTCACCATCCGCGAAGTGTTGAAACAATACGACCCCGAAGTCGTGCGTTTCTTTATTTTGCGCGCCCACTACCGCAGTCCGTTGAATTATTCCGACGCGCATTTGGATGATGCAAAAGGCGCGTTGACGCGTTTGTATACGACTTTGAAAAATACGCCGCCCGCCGATCCGATGCCGTCTGAAGCCGGCGATGACTACACGCGCCGCTTTTATGTTGCGATGAATGATGATTTTGATACGGTGAAAGCGGTGGCGGTGTTGTTCGAACTTGCCGGCGAAGTGAACAAAACCAATAACGCGCAACTGGCAGGCCGTCTGAAAGCCTTGGGCGGCATTATCGGACTGCTGCAACGCGATCCGACCGAGTTCCTGCAAGGCGGCGCGGTTTCAGACGGCCTTTCCAACGAAGAAATCGAAGACTTGATCGCCCGGCGCAAACAGGCGCGCGCGGATAAAAACTGGGCGGAGTCCGACCGCATCCGCGACCTTCTGAACGAACACAAAATCATTCTGGAAGACAACGCCGGCGGCACGACTTGGCGGCGCGGTTAAAATCCATCGAAAAGGGTAAATGTGCCGCATTTTGCCCTTTTTTTGTTCAGACGGCATTTTTATTGTGAGAACTTATTTTTATTATGCTTAAAATCATTTCCGCCAACGTCAACGGCATCCGCTCCGCTTACAAAAAGGGATTTTACGAATACATCGCCGCATCGGGCGCGGACATTGTCTGCGTGCAGGAACTCAAAGCGCAGGAAGCCGATTTGTCTGCCGATATGAAAAATCCGCACGGGATGCACGGCTATTGGCATTGTGCCGAAAAACGCGGTTACAGCGGCGTGGCGGTGTATGGCAAACGCAAACCCGACAATGTGCAAATCGGTATGGGCATTGAAGAATTCGACCGCGAAGGGCGGTTTGTGCGTTGCGATTTCGGCAGGTTGAGCGTCATTTCGCTTTATTTGCCCAGCGGCAGCAGCGCGGAAGAACGCCAGCAGGTGAAATACCGTTTCCTCGATGCGTTTTACCCTATGCTCGAAGCGATGAAAAACGAAGAGCGCGACATTGTCGTCTGCGGCGACTGGAACATCGCCCACCAAAACATCGACCTGAAAAACTGGAAAGGCAACCAGAAAAATTCGGGCTTCCTGCCTGAAGAGCGCGAGTGGATAGGCAAGGTTATCCACAAACTCGGTTGGACGGATATGTGGCGTACGCTTTATCCCGACAATCCGGGCTACACTTGGTGGAGCAACCGCGGGCAGGCGTATGCGAAAGATGTCGGGTGGCGTATCGATTATCAGATGGTTACGCCCGAACTTGCCGCCAAAGCCGTGTCCGCACATGTTTATAAAGACGAAAAATTTTCCGACCATGCGCCGCTGGTCGTGGAGTATGACTATGCTGCCGAATAAAGTTTTGGGTAAATATGATTGGAATGTGGACGGAAAAACAGGAATAGGCGCGGCGTGGGTCGTGGCGGCATTTGTGCTGCCTATGTCGGTGTGGGCGGTGTTTATGCTGGCGCGGATGCAGGGCTGGCTTGCGCCGACCAAGGCAAATCCGACGTGGGCGTTGGTGTGGCTGCTGATTTGTCTGCCCTGCCTGCTGATTGCGGCCAAATGTTTGGGTTGGAAAGGCTGGCGGCGGGCGGTGAATATTTTTGCCTGCCTGACCGTGTGCGCCATATTGAGCGTACCCGCTTCGCTGCTCATCGCCTTTACCCTCCGGGACCTGCTGAAATAGGCGCGGCGGTATGCAGGGTTTCGAACTCGAAGATTTGACGCTTTGGCTGATACGCGATGCCGGAGAGGATCAGATGTGGATAGACCGTTGGGCGGTCAGTTATCCCGTCGTGCAGATGTCCGAAGCATCCGCAAACGGCAGCACGGAAGCGTGGCAGACCGCGCTTCAGACGGCATTTGAACGCATATGCGGCAAACACGTCGCCGTTGTCGCACACGGAGCGGGCGCGGCCGCATTTTTGGCGTGGCTGTATCGGGCAGACATCCTGACACGGAAGAAAATCGCCAACATCATCCTTGTACCGCAGCGTCCCGATGTTTTTCCCGACGATGCGGAACACACTTTCCAACGCGTCCGCTGTCCCTGCCGTGCCGCATTGGTGGTGTCCGAACACGGCGGCGTGCCGCACGGTTGGGCGCAAAAACAGGCGGATTTGTGGAACGCCCGCCTGTTGGTTTCCCCGCATTCGGGCAGTTTGAACGGTATGCTCGGCGGCTGGCAGTGGGGTATGAAGCTGATGCAGGAAATGTTGCTGGCGTGAACGCTTGCCTTATCGGAATTTCGGTCAACCGGGGTTGCAAGGAAAATGCCGTCTGAAACAGGCTTCAGACGGCATTTTTTATTCACATCCGGTTTACAGGCTGCCCAACACGATACGCAGCACGCGGCGCAGCGGTTCGGCCGCGCCCCACAAAAGTTGGTCGCCGACGGTGAACGCGCTGATGTATTCGCCGCCCATACCCAGTTTGCGGATGCGTCCGACAGGGACGGACAGTGTGCCGGTAACTTTGGCTGGGGTCAGCTCGCGGATGCTGGCTTCTTTTTCGTTGGGGATGACTTTCACCCAGTCGTTTGCGCCTGCCAAAATGGCTTCGATTTCAGAAACAGGCAAGTCTTTTTTCAACTTCAGAGTGATGGCTTGGCTGTGGCAGCGCATAGAACCGATGCGGACGCACAAGCCGTCGATTACGGTCGGATTGCCGCTGCGACCGAGGATTTTGTTGGTTTCCGCGCCGCCTTTCCATTCTTCTTTGGACTGGCCGTTGCCCAAATCCACGTCGATCCACGGAATCAGGCTGCCGGCGAGCGGTACGCCGAAATTGGCTTTCGGATAGTCTTCGCTGCGCAGGAAATCGGACACTTTGCGGTCGATGTCGAGAATCGAGCCGGCAGGATCGGCAAGCTCGTCCGCCACTTGGGCGTGAACCGCGCCCATACCGCTGATGAGTTCGCGCATATTTTTCGCGCCCGCGCCGGAAGCGGCCTGATAGGTCATACTGGTCGCCCATTCGACCAAATCGTTTTGGAACAGGCCGCCCAGCGCCATCAGCATCAGGGAAACGGTACAGTTGCCGCCGATGTAGTTTTTCACGCCGTTTTTCAAACCGTTGTCGATGACGTTGCGGTTGACGGGGTCGAGGACGATAATCGCGTCGTCTTTCATACGCAGTGAGGATGCCGCGTCAATCCAGTAGCCGTTCCAGCCGCTGTCGCGCAGGGCTTGGAAGACGGATTTGGTGTAATCGCCGCCTTGGCAGGTAACGATGATGTCCATTTTGGCGAGTTCGGCAACATTGTTGGCATCCAATAACGTCTTCGCCGCCTGACCGAAATCAGGTGCCGCGCCGCCGACGTTGGAAGTGGTGAAGAAAAACGCTTCGGGAATGTGGGCGAAGTCGTTTTCTTCTTGCATACGCTGCATCAAAACCGAACCGACCATGCCGCGCCAGCCGACGAAACCTACTTTCATTGTGTTGCTCCTTGAGGAAAAATCGTTAATAAAATTATGTATGGCGTAAAGGAAGCGTTTTAACGCCGTATTGGGAAAATGTAAAGTTCTTTATCGAATTTTCTTTTTGGGATTGGCGTTTGCAGCAGCAGGGCGGTAGAATGCCATCTGTTTAAGAACAATTATCAGGAACGGATATGGAAGAAAAAAACGACTACACCGACGCGGCATCCGACAACCGCAACGGACAGGAAATTGAAGTCGGAATTGCTGGCGCAGGCGACCGGATACTTGCCGCGCTGCTGAACCAATTGTTTACCTTTTTGATTCTGCTGATTCCGTTTGCCGGACTGATTGTCTTCGCCGTCAAGAATGAAGGCAGAATCGTCGGCAGTGAGGAAATAGTCGGACTGCTTTTGGGCATGACTTCCTTTTGGGTAGGACTGGCGGGCATTTTGGCGTACACCGTCATCCAAATCTACTATATGAGCCGGGACGGGCAGTCATTGGGTAAGAAAATCATGAGAATCAGGGTGTTGAAAACCGACGGCCGCAATCCGGGTTTTGTCGGCACGGTTTTGGTACGCGAAATCGCATGGTCGGTTTTGGTTGCCATTATTGCCGCCGTTATCGGTCTTGCAGTAGGTGACAACGGAGAAAACGCTATCAACCTGCTGGCATTTCTTGCCAACTTTGTCCTGCTCTTTATGGTCAAACGCGACCGCCGCACGCTTTACGACATACTGGCGGATACGGTTGTCGTCAAGCTGCCCAAATAAACGGACACGGCAAAATGCCGTCTGAAAGCCTTTCAGACGGCATTTTTATCTTCAGAACCGCTCAAGCATCGTGCAGCAAAGCCGCGTGCAGGGTGTTTTCCATCAATGTGGCAATCGTCATCGGACCCACGCCGCCGGGAACGGGCGTAATCATCGCTGCCCGTTCTTTTGCCGTTTCAAATTCCACGTCGCCGCACAGGCTGCCGTCGTCCAGACGGTTGATGCCCACATCAATAACGACCGCGCCGGGTTTGATCCATTCGCCTTTGACAAAGTTCGGAATGCCTACGCCGACCACCAAAATATCGGCCCCGGCAACCTCGTCTGCCAGATTTTCGGTCGCACTGTGGCAGACCGTTACCGTTGCGCGCGCCAGCAGCAGTTCCAAAGCCTGCGGGCGGCCGACAATATTCGATGCGCCGACCACGACCGCTTTTTTCCCCTTCGGATCAATACCGTAAGCCTCCAAAAGCGTCATCACGCCCTTAGGCGTACACGGGCGCATCAGCGGCATTTTGACCGCCAGCCTGCCGACATTGTAAGGATGGAAGCCGTCCACGTCCTTATCCGGCGAAATACGTTCCAAGACCGCCTGGCTGTCGAGGTGCTTCGGCAGTGGAAGCTGAACCAAAATACCGTCCACTTCGGAATCGGCGTTCAACCGGTCGACCAGTGCCAGCAGTTCTTCCTGCGATGTTGATTCGGGCAGTTCGTAAGACAGCGATTTGATGCCGCATTTTTGGCAGGCGGTTTTCTTGTTGCGGACATAAACCGCGCTGGCAGGGTCGCCTCCGACCAAAACCACGGCCAGGCAAGGCGTGTGCAGATTGTCCTGTTGGCGTTGCGCCACCGCTTCGGCAATCGCCTGCAGGCGTTTTTGCGAAACTTCTTTACCGTTGATCAGTTGTGCCGACATATCCGTCCTTTTGTTAAACAGGTAGAAAATGCTGAAAATTATCGCATTTTTCGTATATTTTTACAGCAGAATGCCGAAAATAAATTTGCCCTGAAATAAAATACGGCTGTTTGGACGGATTAAATATTTTTTCAAATCAAAAAACTATATTTTTCATCTTGGTGTTTTGAAAATAAATGTTGACGCATCTTTCCCTGAACTGTATAGTTCGTTTCTTCAAGTCGGGGCGTAGCGCAGCCCGGTTAGCGCATCTGCTTTGGGAGCAGAGGGTCGTGAGTTCGAATCCCACCGCCCCGACCAATCAATCAGCACGAATCGGCATGAGCGCCCGTAGCTCAACCGGATAGAGCACCGACCTTCTAAGTCGGGGGTTACAGGTTCGATTCCTGTCGGGTGTGCCAAGAATTTGATTGAAAACCGTTTTTATGGTGGCTGTAGCTCAGTTGGTAGAGCCCCGGATTGTGATTCCGGTTGTCGTGGGTTCGAGCCCCATCAGCCACCCCAGATAAAGGCCCGTACTTTTCGGTACGGGTCTTTTTCCGTTTGCGCGTACTGTCCGCACCGTCGTACCGGTGCGTCGGTATGCCGTCTGAAAGCCGGGCCGGTCATACGGAAACCGCTTCAGACGGCATTTGCGCCGCCGGCTTTGCCTTTCGCATATGCTTCTGTATCATGTGGGTTTTTCTGTCTTTTATGGTTTTTGTCGGAGGCTTTGATGGTTGACGGTTGGTCTGCTCCTGATTTTGAATCGAAAATCTGTCCGCCCGAGGCATTGTCCGAACGGTTGGCTCGGTTGCCGCGCCCGCTGGTGTTTACCAACGGCTGTTTCGACATCCTCCACAGGGGGCACGTTACTTATCTGGCGCAGGCGCGTTCGGCAGGGGCGGCGTTGGTACTGGCGTTGAATACCGATGCTTCGGTGCGGCGTTTGGGCAAGGGCGGCGACCGCCCGGTCAATCCTTTGGAGAACCGTGCCGCCGTTGCCGCCGCGTTGGAAAGTGTGGATTTGGTTACTTGGTTTGACGAGGATACGCCGGCGGCGTTGATTGAGGCGGTCAAACCTGAGATTTTGGTCAAGGGCGGCGATTGGGCTGCGGATAAGATTGTCGGTGCGGCAGAAACGCTGGCGCGCGGCGGTCAGGTGTTTTCAATTCCGTTTCTGCACCAGACTTCGACAACGAAGACTTTGGCAAAAATCCGTGCGGCAGAGGGCGGAAAATGACGGTTTTGAAGCTTTCGCACTGGCGGGTGTTGGCGGAGCTTGCCGACGGTTTGCCGCAACACGTCTCGCAACTGGCGCGTGTGGCGGACATGAAGCCGCAGCAGCTCAACGGTTTTTGGCAGCAGATGCCGGCGCACATACGCGGGCTGTTGCGCCAACATGACGGTTATTGGCGGTTGGTGCGCCCCTTGGCGGTTTTCGATGCCGAAGGTTTGCGCGAGCTGGGGGAAAGGTCGGGTTTTCAGACGGCATTGAAGCACGAGTGCGCGTCCAGCAACGACGAGATACTGGAATTGGCGCGGATTGCGCCGAACAAGGCGCACAAAACCGTATGCGTGACCCACCTGCAAAGTAAGGGCAGGGGGCGGCAGGGGCGGAAGTGGTCGCACCGTTTGGGCGAGTGTCTGATGTTCAGTTTCGGCTGGGTGTTTGACCAGCCGCAGTATGAGTTGGGTTCGCTGTCGCCTGTTGCGGCAGTGGCGTGCCGGCGCGCCTTGTTGCGTTTGGGTTTGGAAACGCAAATCAAGTGGCCAAACGATTTGGTTGTCGGACGCGACAAATTGGGCGGCATTCTGATTGAAACGGTCAGGACGGTCGGCAAAACGGTTGCCATCATCGGTATCGGCATCAATTTCGTGCTGCCCAAGGAAGTGGAAAACGCCGCTTCCGTGCAATCGCTGTTTCAGACGGCATCGCGGCGGGGAAATGCCGATGCCGCCGTGTTGCTGGAAACGCTGTTGGCGGAGTTGGACTCGGTGTTGTTGCAATATGCTCGGGACGGATTTGCGCCTTTTGTGGCGGAGTATCAGGCTGTCAACCGCGACCACGGCAAGGCGGTATTGCTGTTGCGCGACGGCGAAACCGTGTGCGAAGGCACGGTTAAAGGCGTGGACGGACAAGGCGTTCTGCACTTGGAAACGGCAGAGGGCGAACAGACGGTCGTCAGCGGCGAAATCAGCCTGCGGCCCGACGACAGGCCGGTTTCTGTTCCGAGGAAGCGGGAACCGGAACGTTTTTTGCTGTTGGACGGCGGTAACAGTCAGCTCAAGTGGGCATGGGTGGAAAACGGCATATTTACAGCAGTCAGCCGTGCACCGTACCGTGATTTGTCCCGTTTGGGCGCGGAGTGGGCGGAAAGGGCGGATGACCGCGTCCGTATTGTCGGTTGCGCCGTGTGCGGGGAATCAAAAAAGGCACAGGTTCAGGAACAGCTCGCAAGTACAATCGAATGGCTGCCGTCTTCCGCTCAGGCTTTAGGCATACGTAATCACTACCGTCATCCCGAAGAACATGGTTCCGACCGTTGGTTCAACGCCTTGGGCAGCCGCCGCTTCAGCCGCAACGCCTGCGTCGTCGTCAGTTGCGGCACGGCGGTAACGGTTGACGCGCTCACCGATGACGGGCATTACCTCGGCGGGACCATTATGCCCGGCTTCCACCTGATGAAAGAATCGCTTGCCGTCCGAACCGCCAACCTCAACCGCCCCGCCGGCAAGCGTTATCCTTTCCCGACCACCACAAGCAACGCCATAGCCAGCGGTATGATGGATGCGGTTTGCGGCTCGATAATGATGATGCACGGCCGTTTGAAAGAAAAAACCGGGGCGGGGAAACCGGTCGATGTCGTGATGACCGGCGGCGGCGCGGCAAAAGTCGCAGAAGCCCTGCCGCCTGCATTTTTGGCGGAAAATACCGTGCGTGTGGCGGACAACCTCGTCATCCATGGGCTGCTGAACCTGATTGCCGCCGAAGGCGGGGAAGATGAACATATTTAGGGAATACAGAGATGAAATGGTTATTTATCCTTTTGGTTGCGATTAATATTGCCGTATTCGGCGGTACGGTAGGCTACAAACTGACACTGAAACAGGCCGGCAAAATACCGGAGGCACAGAATGCCGCAAACAATTTGCAGGTTCAACCAGTTGCCCCAACTATGCCGGTTGTTCGGAATATTCCGGCATCCGGTTCTGCCGTTCAGGCGGCATCTGAATCGGATACAGGCGTACTGCTTGGTGCAAGCGACATCCTGACCGAAGAACAGGCGGAGCAGTTGCGCTTGAAGAAAGAAGCGGAGCAGAAAAGGCTCAAAGAGAAAAAACAGCGCGAGGAAAAAGCCCGCCGCGAAAAACTCGCCGCCGAAAAGGCGCAGGCGGAACGCGAAAACGGCGCGGCGGATGCCTTATGCGCCGCGCAGGCAAGCCTCACGATGGACGAAGACGACTACCACCGGATCAAAGGGCTTTTGGGCAAATGGTCGCACGTTGCCAGCAGAAGTGTCGAAAAACGCACCGCCCAAGCCAAATCCGCCGGCAAAACCTACCGCGTCGTCCTGCCCGTTTCAGCCGATGCCGAAAATCAGGCGGCGGAGCTGTCTGCCAAAGGTTTCAACCCCATACCGTTTGACGGCGCATTGAGTTTGGGTGTCGGCAGCAGCCGGGAAAACGCCCAAGCCCTGCAAAGCCGGCTTGCCGGCGCGGGATTCGGTGGGGCATATATTGTTGAACGCGCTGCCGAAACCGGCCGGCAGGACGATTCTTTGAGCGTGTCGCGTATGACGGTTTTGTTTACCGGCGTGAATGTCGCCGATGCGGACGAAATCCGTAAAATCACGTCCCCATACGGCAAACTGAACCTCAAGTCTTGCAAATAGGCGCGAAAGCCGGACAATAAATGCCAAACCCACCGCGAAGGTGGGTTTGGCATTTCGGTTTTGAGTATCTGATATATAAAAAGGGAATGTATGTCTCGTATATGCCGACTCCAAGTGTGAAAGTGAATGATGAGGGAATACAGTGTTTAATGGTTCGGAATTGACGACTTCCGAGTGGTTTTAATTATACGCTAATAATAATAATTATCAATAAAAATTTAAAAATAAATGTGGATTTTTTGTAATGCTATGAAAAATAAACAAATTAAACTATTCGCCGATGTTTGTGATTTGGGTCGGCAAACTTTCATTGTGCCGGACAAATCGGGGTCGGCAGGCATAGCTGAGGGCTTCGTGCCTGACAGAAATAAGGTTGCCCGTGTTTGAACATCCGTCCAATTTGGCGCGGACAGGGTTGTCATTCGGGGGTGTTTGAGCGTGGATTCGGGGATGCAAAAGCGGTAAAACCGTTGCGGATGAAGGCTTACGGATGGCTTTAGGTATTTTTAAATGTATTCAAACAACAACAAAACGCTTCTTCTGTTGCCGTACTTGGGGCTTGCGCGGCAGCCTGCGCACCGTGGAGGCCGGATGTTTCGTTGGTTGCGGTGTCGGGGCGGGCGGCAAGGTTTTCCGGCCGGTTTCCCTGTTCCTCACGACAAAGCCGTGATGCCGGGGAATGGCGGTTTGTCCGTTTCAGGCTGCCGCCGTTTTGAGCCACGATGCCGTCTGAAGCCTTCAGACGGCATTTTTGCCGCCTTTTTCAATATTCCGCCGAATGCCAAAACGGTTGTCCGACTGTCGGCGTACTGGCTTGCGCTTTGGTGCGAGCCTCGACCGGTTCGGCTTCAAATGCCAGCCGTCCGGATTCGACGGCGAGTGCGAAGGCGTGCGCCATATTGACCGGATCGCCGCTGCGGGAAACGGCGGTGTTCAAAAGCACGCCGTCAAAGCCCCATTCCATCACTTGTGCCGCCTGTGAGGGCAAACCCAAGCCCGCGTCGATAATCAGCGGCGTGTAGGGCAGGCGTTCGCGCAGGACGTTCAACGCGTAGGCGTGAACCGCGCCCAAACCCGTGCCAATCGGGGCCGCCCACGGCATCAACGCCTGACAGCCTGCGTCGAGCAGGCGGCGGCAGGCAATCAGGTCTTCGGTGCAATAAGGCAGCACTTTGAAGCCGTCTTTAATCAGGATTTCTGCCGCTTCGACAAGTTGGAACACATCCGGCTGCAAGGTGTCGTCATCGCCGATGAGTTCCAATTTTATCCAATCGGTTTCAAACACTTCGCGCGCCATTTGCGCCGTCGTTACCGCTTCCTGCACGCTTTGGCAGCCTGCCGTGTTCGGCAGGACGGGAACGCCGGTTTCTTGAAGCAGCGACCAAAACCCCTGACCGTGCGCCTCGCCGCCGCTTCCCGCGCGGCGCAATGAGACGGTAATCATCGCGGGTTGGGCGATACGGACGGATTGTTTGAGGATTTCAGGGGTCGGGTAGGCAGCCGTGCCGAGCAGCAGCCGCGAGGGGAAAGTTTCTCCGTATAGGGTGAGCATAAAAATTCCTTGATATGTTTGGGATACGATGCCGTCTGAAAGCCGGCGGCGTGCCTTTGGGGCTTCAGACGGCATTCAGCCGCCGACGACGGGGCGGACGATATCGATTTTGTCGTTTTCGTTCAAAACCGTTTCCGCATACGCGCCTTTGGGGACGAAAACGGTGTTCACCGCCACGGCAAAAGGCTGTTGCGGCGCGGTTTGGGCGATGAGGTCGGCAACGGTCGTGCCGTGAAGTTCGGCGGGTTCGCCGTTTAAGATGATGTTCATGGTTTCTCGATATTTCGGTGTTTATAGAGGTTTTTAGACGACCTTTGTAAATGTTGGGTTGCAAGCGAACCTGCAACATTTGCGTCCATTAATATTTTTATGTTCAATTATTTATTATTTTTCTATTTCAATCCCATTAATATAGGCAAATTTAATCATAGTATCTCCAACAAATTCACATATGTCTAATGAAATGCTTTCCTTTGGTAATTCATTCAAAGAATTATAAAAACCAATATACTTTTTTCTTAATTTGTCTTTTTTGATTATTTTATTAAAATACTGCTGCGCCTTAGCTTTTCCGCTAAAATAATAGATGTAATACAATAAATTATAGTCATTCATATCCTCATTTATAATTTTTTCAATATTGGTTTCTGTGTCCTCAAAATCGTCAAATAACGGTATTATATGCTCCCTTATAAGTTTGCTAACATCCTCTACCGTATATTTATAGCTTGCTCCTGCTAACTGCCACCAAATCCAAGGTTTTCTATTTATCAAGCTCCCCAACTCTCCGCCATATATAAAACCATTATTGATATTTGCCTTTTTCATATCTTTTGAGTAAATGGCGATATGTGGAATAAATTGCACGCTACACTGATAATTGTGCCTATCAGCCTGAAAATAGATTTCAAATGTAATATCCCTGTTTTTAGATACTCTCTTTAATTTCTGCCCCTTAGAAATTATCTTAAAATCAGGAAATTTACTTGCTATTTCTTGCCATGCTTTTTCACATAACTCTCTTGGTTTCATTGTTATCAAATTGCTCCTTATGTATCTTTTTAAAATTTTAAAATATGATAAAAATGAATAAAATAAAAAATAAATTCCTCTGTAAATATATTATTTGGTACGTCTGGTTTTAGACTTTATTATTTTCAGACGACCTTATTCATTCCACAAAGCCTGAAACGCTTTAACCACGGCTTCGGGGTTTGTCGCTTCGGTAACGGCACGGACGACGGCGAGTGAGGAAACGCCGGTTGCCAATACCTCTTCAGCATTGTTCAAATCGATGCCGCCAATGGCGACGACGGGCGTGCCGCCTGCCTGTTTCACATATTCGCGCAGTTTGTCCAAGCCTTGCGGGGCGGTGGGCATTTGCTTGGTCGTGGTCGGGAAAATCGCGCCGCTGGCGACGTAGCTGGGGTGTACGGACAGGGCGCGGTCGAGTTCGGCAACGGAGTGCGTACTCAAACCCAAGCGCAAACCGGCGGCGGCTATGGCGGCAAGGTCGGCGGTGTCCATGTCTTCCTGCCCGAGATGCACGCCGTATGCGCCCGCTTCTATCGCCTCGCGCCAGTGGTCGTTGATGAAAAGCTGCGTGCGGCTGCCACGGCAGGCGGCGACGCAGCGGGCGATTTCACGTTTCAATTCATCGCCGTGCAGGGTTTTGCAGCGCAGTTGCACCGTGTCGGCACCTGCTTTGACCATGCGCTCCACCCAATCGGCGGTGGGAACAACGGCGTAGAATTTGAGCGGAGATTTCACGGGTGGGAAGGTCATGGGGTTCCTTTCAGACGGCTTTAATCTTGTCTTCGGATATACGCCAAACCGCTTTCTTCATCACGTTCGGGCGCGTCTTTTCCGTCAAACAGTGCCACTGCCAATCTGACGGCGGCGGCGGTTACGGCGGGGGAAATCATAAAGCCGTGGCGGAAAAGGCCGTTGATTTCAATCAGGCGTTGGGCGCGGCTGTAACGGATTTCGGGGTTGTGGTGATTGAGCGTGGGGCGCAGTCCGGCGGCGATTTCGAGGATTTGCGCCTCGCCGAAGGCGGGGTGGACGGCATAGAGTGCGGATAAAAGTTCCAACCCTGAACGTACGCCGGCGGGGGCTTGGCTTTCGCTTTCGATTTGGGTCGCGCCGATGACGAAGACGTGGTTTTCTTTCGGGGCGATGTAGAGCGGATAACGCGGGTGCAGCAGGCGCACGGGGCGGTTGAGCGTGATTTCGGGTGTGTAAACCCGTGCCACTTCGCCGCGTATGCCGCGCAGGGTGCTGGTGTGTTCGGCAGAAGCATTCCAAGCGGTTTTTGCGCCGTAACCGCGGCAGTCGATCAGCCAGTCGTATTGGGCTTGCAAGTCTTCGGGAGCGCATTCGTGTTCCCAATGGCAAGGGACGTTCAGTTCGTCCAAAGCGTCGGCAAGTGCAGACAATATTTGCCGCCCGTCGAGCTGTCCTTCGGTCGGCAGGTAGATGCCGTCTGAAAAACGTCCGCCGAGTTGCGGTTCGCGTTCGGCGATGTCGTCAGCGTGCCAACGGACGATTTCGTCATCCGCTACGCCGCCGCGTTTGAGATGGCGGACGAACTCGCTGGATAATGGCTTGTCCTGTCCGTGCCACACAATCAGGCTGCCGTTTTCCTGCATCATCGTGTGCGTGTTCAGAAGGCATCGGATGCCGCGCCAAAGCGGAATGCTCTGCCTGCCCAGCCTGATGACTTCAGGCGTGGCTTCGACCGCTTCCGCCGCAGGCGCGAGCATGGCGGCGGCAACATAAGCGGCGGCGTGTTCGCCTTGGCGGGTGCCTTTGTCGAAAAGTGCAATCTGATAACCTTGTTCTGCAAGCTGCAGTGCGGTCAGCCTTCCGGAAAGGCCGCCGCCGAGGATGGCGATACGGGTCATGACGGGTTCCTTTGCAGGTATCGCGATTTGTCGGAAAAAAGGCGTGCCGCCGCTGCGGCGGGTGAGGGTTGTTGTGAGGCATTGCCCGACATATCAAGTCCTTAAGAAACATGAAAATGGGGCGGGGAAGTGCGGAAGAGGGAACGGAAGCCCGAAAGGGCAGGGAGGTTTTGTTTCCTACGCAGGCATTACCCCGACAGGTTCTACGGATTCTGCTTTCGCAATCTCAGCCGCCCGATGGGCGGCACTCCGACAAGAAGGCTTTAAGTTTACACAAAGCAACGTGCGTTGGCAAAATTCTTACATTTTCGGCGGCACGGCGCATTTCTATAGTGGATTAACAAAAATCAGGACAAGGCGACGAAGCCGCAGACAGTACAGATAGTACGGAACCGATTCACTTGGTGCTTGAGCACCTTAGAGAATCGTTCTCTTTGAGCTGAGGCGAGGCAACGCTGTACCGGTTTTTGTTAATCCACTATATAACAAATGCCGTATAATCAAGCCCCTGATTTTTTATGCGCCGACACTATGCATCCGACCTATTCCGCCGTACAGGCACGGCTGCTCGAAGCCAACCGCCTTTCCCCCGAACTGCTCGCCAAAAGCCTGTGCATCATCGGCGCGCACCACGTCGATTATGCCGACATCTACTGCCAGCGCACCGCCTATGAAAGTTGGCATTTGGAAGAAGGCATCGTCAAATCGGGCAGCTTCCAAATCAATCAGGGCGTGGGCGTGCGCGCCGTTTCGGGCGATAAAACCGCCTTTGCCTACGCCGACAGCCTGTGCATCGATTCGATAAACCGTTCCGCCCGCGCCGTCCGTGCGATTGGGGCGGCAGGCGGCAAGGTGTCCGCCAAAATGCCGTCTGAAACGCGCGGCAAGCCGGTTTGTTCCGCGTCCGACCCCATTGCCGGCCTCGATTCCGCCGCCAAAGTCGCGCTGTTGAACAAAGTCGAAGCAATCGCCAAAGCCGCCGATCCGCGTATCGTGCAAGTGATGGCCGGTTTGACCTGCGAATACGATATGGTGTACATCGCCCGTTTGGACGGTAAACACGCTGCGGATATTCGTCCGATGGTGCGCCTGAACGTTACCGTCATCGCCAAACAGGGCGAGCGTCGCGAGCAGGGCAGCGCGGGCGGCGGCGGACGCTACGACTTGGCTTATTTCGATGAAACTTTGGTACGGCAGTTTGTCGATTCCGCTGTCAAACAAGCCCTGATTAATCTCGAATCCCGTCCTGCGCCTGCCGGTGAGATGACCGTCGTTTTGGGCAACGGCTGGCCTGGCGTGTTGCTGCACGAAGCGGTCGGACATGGTTTGGAAGGCGATTTCAACCGCAAAGAAACCAGCGTTTTCTCCGGACGAATCGGCGAGCGCGTGGCCGCCAAAGGCGTTACCGTTGTGGATCAAGGCGATATTGCCGACAGACGCGGCTCGCTCAATATCGACGACGAAGGCAACGAAACCCGCCGCACTGTATTGATTGAAGACGGTATTTTGGTTGGCTATATGCAGGACGAAACCAATGCCCGCCTGATGGGCACGCAATCGACCGGCAATGGTCGCCGTGAAAGTTACGCTTCCGCCCCTATGCCGCGTATGACCAACACCTTTATGGAAAACGGCGGCTACGAACCCGACGAAATCATCGCGTCCATCGACAAAGGCATTTACGCCGTTAACTTCGGCGGCGGACAAGTGGACATTACCAGCGGCAAATTCGTGTTCAGTGCATCCGAAGCGTGGTGGGTGGAAGGCGGCAAGCTGCAATATCCCGTCAAAGGCGCGACCATTATCGGCAACGGCCCCGAAGTGCTGAAACACGTTTCCATGATAGGCAACGATACTGCGTTGGATAGCGGTGTCGGCGTGTGCGGCAAAGAAGGGCAGAGCGTCCCCGTCGGCGTGGGACAACCGACCTTGCGGATTGATGCCGGACTGACTGTCGGCGGTAGCGAAATCTGACGCGGAATCCGGTACGATGCCGTCTGAAAGGTTTTCAGACGGCATCGCCTTATTCTTTTTTCCGATGTTTGATATTCCCAAGCATTCTTTAACATTATCTTGCAAGTTCATTAAAATACCGCCTTTCGTTAAGCTGATTTCTGATTCTGATGAACTGGCCTTATTTAATCGATGCCGTACCCAAATTCGCCGATGCGGCAAAGCTGACGCTGGAATTGTCGGTATATGGCATCGTTTTGTCGTTGCTGTTCGGCCTGCCCGTTGCCGTGGTTACAGCATACCGCATCCGCCCCTTCTACGCATTGGCACGCGCCTATATCGAGCTGTCGCGCAATACGCCCCTGCTGATCCAATTGTTTTTCCTGTATTACGGCCTGCCGAAAATGGGCATTAAATGGGACGGTTTCACCTGCGGCGTAATCGCACTGGTTTTCTTAGGCGCAAGCTACATGGCGGAAGCCGTCCGCGCCGGCATCCTCGCCGTACCAAAAGGGCAGGTAGAAGCGGGCAAGGCAATCGGTTTGAGCCGCTTTCAAGTGTTCCGCTATGTCGAATTTCCGCAGGCTTGGGCGGTCGCTTTTCCGGCTGTTGCCGCCAATATATTGTTTTTAATGAAAGAAACATCCGTCATCAGCGCGGTCGGTATTGCGGAATTGTTGTTTGTTACCAAAGATGTGATTGGTATGGACTACAAAACCAACGAGGCTTTGTTTTTGTTGTTTGCCGCTTATTTGATTATCCTGCTGCCTGTATCTTTGTTGGTACGGCGATTGGAAAACCGCATACGGAGTGCGAAATATGGCGTTTGAATGGCTGTTTGAAGGAAAAAATGCGGCACGGTTGGGCGAAGGCCTGCTCTTAACGGCACAAATTTCTTTAATCTCTGTTGCGGCTTCTTGCGTATTAGGCACGCTGTTCGGTTTGGTTTTGCGTTCGCGCAACCGGCTTGTCCGCTTTATCGGACGGTTTTATCTCGAAACCATCCGCATCGTGCCGATTTTGGTGTGGTTGTTCGGACTGTATTTCGGTTTGTCCGTGTGGACGGGCATACACATCGGCGGATTTTGGGTCTGCGTTTGGGTTTTCACGCTTTGGGGCATCGCCGAAATGGGCGATTTGGTGCGCGGCGCACTGGAATCGATTGAAAAACACCAGGTCGAATCGGGTCTTGCGCTCGGCTTGAGCCGCCGCCAAGTGTTCCGATACATCGAATTGCCGCAAAGTGTCCGCCGCGCTTTGCCGGGGGCGGTTAATTTGTTTACGCGAATGATTAAAACCAGTTCGCTCGCCTCGCTTATCGGCGTGATTGAAGTGGTCAAAGTGGGGCAGCAAATTATTGAAAACTCGCTGCTGACGCAGCCCAATGCTTCATTTTGGGTTTATGGACTGATTTTTATGCTGTATTTTTTATGTTGCTGGCCGCTGTCGCTGCTGGCGGCAAAGCTGGAACAAAAATGGGAACACTGATATGGCTTTATTGAGCATCCGCAACCTGCACAAACAATACGGCGGCGTAACCGCCATCCAATCTTTAGACTTGGACTTGGAAAAAGGCGAAGTGATTGTGTTGTTGGGTCCGTCCGGCTGCGGCAAATCCACCCTCCTGCGCTGCGTCAACGGTTTGGAGCCGCACCAAGGCGGCAGCATCGTGATGGACGGCATCGGCGAATTCGGCAAAGACGTTTCCTGGCAAACCGCCCGGCAAAAAGTCGGTATGGTCTTTCAAAGCTATGAATTGTTTGCCCATATGACCGTCATCGAAAACATCCTCTTAGGCCCGGTAAAAGTACAAAACCGCAACCGCGCCGAAGCGGAAGCACAAGCTGACAAATTATTGGAACGCGTCGGTTTGTCCGACCGCAAAAACGCCTATCCGCGCGAACTTTCCGGCGGACAAAAACAGCGCATCGCTATTGTCCGCGCCCTGTGCCTGAATCCGGAAGTCATCCTGCTGGACGAGATCACTGCCGCACTCGACCCCGAAATGGTGCGCGAAGTCTTGGAAGTGGTTTTGGAACTCGCCCGCGAAGGGATGAGTATGCTCATCGTAACCCACGAAATGGGGTTCGCCCGCAAAGTTGCCGACCGCATCGTCTTTATGGACAAAGGCGGCATTGTCGAATCGTCCGACCCCGAAACCTTTTTTTCCGCACCAAAAAGCGAACGCGCCCGCCAATTTCTGGCAGGTATGGACTACTGATTTACCGCAAACCGTCCGAACCCCCTTTCAGACGGCATTTCATCCCAAGCAAACATTCAAAAAGGAGATTCCCAATGAAACTGAACGCCAAACTCAAAGCCCTGTTGGCTTCCGCCGCCATCGCCGTCGGTCTGACCGCCTGCGGAGGCGGCAGCAGCGGCTCCGGCGATGCCCAATCTTCACAAAGCAGCGGTGCGGCAACCGTTGCCGCCATCAAGGAAAAAGGCGTGATCCGCATCGGCGTATTCGGCGACAAGCCCCCGTTCGGCTATGTTGATGCCAACGGCAAAAACCAAGGCTTCGACGTTGAAATCGCCAAAGACCTCGCCAAAGACCTGCTCGGCAGCCCCGACAAAGTCGAGTTCGTCTTAACCGAGGCCGCAAACCGCGTCGAATACGTCCGCTCCGGCAAAGTCGACCTCATCCTCGCCAACTTCACCAAAACTCCCGAACGCGCCGAAGCCGTCGATTTCGCCGATCCCTATATGAAAGTGGCGTTGGGCGTGGTTTCCCCCAAAGGCAAACCGATTACCGACATCGCGCAACTGAAAGACCAAACCCTGCTGGTCAACAAAGGCACGACCGCCGACGCTTTCTTCACCAAAAACCATCCCGAAGTCAAATTATTGAAATTCGACCAAAACACCGAAACCTTCGACGCGCTGAAAGACGGACGCGGCGTAGCACTCGCCCACGACAACGCCTTGCTGTGGGCGTGGGCGAAAGAAAACCCGGATTTTGAAGTCGCCATCGGTAATTTAGGCCCTGCCGAATTTATCGCCCCCGCCGTTCAAAAAGGCAACGCCGACCTCCTGAACTGGGTCAACGGCGAAATCGCCGCCATGAAAAAAGACGGCCGTCTGAAAGCCGCTTATGAAAAAACCCTGTTGCCCGTGTATGGCGAAAAAGTCAAACCGGAAGCATTGTTGGCGGAATAAGTTTGTTTGACAAGAAAATCCGCATCCGCATTTGAAGGCGGGTGCGGATTTTTTTCAGCCGCCGCAAATATCGCAAATTCAAAGGAAAACCAACTATGTCATTGTTTTTTTATTTATTCCGTTGTTGCCGCTTGCGCGGAATAACGGCGGAGCGTTTCTGTTATTCGGATAAATTCCTACGGTATCGGAACGGCGATAAGGTGTTTTTCTTTATTATATAATTTCAATGCAAAATGATATTTTCTGAATCAGCGTGCCGCAAAGCCGGAAAAAATGTTCGAGCCGCATCGGCGGCAGACGGGATAAAAAATGACGTTTGACGAATGGTTGGGCTTGTCAAAACTGCCTAAAATTGAAGCAAGAATGCTGCTGCAATATGTTTCGGAATATACGCGTGTGCAGTTGTTGACGCGGGGCGGGGAAGAAATGCCGGACGAAGTCCGACAGCGGGCGGACAGGCTGGCGCAACGCCGTCTGAACGGCGAGCCGGTTGCCTATATTTTAGGTGTGCGCGAATTTTATGGCAGACGCTTTACAGTCAATCCGAGCGTGCTGATTCCGCGCCCCGAAACTGAACATTTGGTCGAAGCCGTATTGGCGCGCCTGCCCGAAAACGGGCGCGTGTGGGATTTGGGGACGGGCAGCGGCGCGGTTGCCGTAACCGTCGCGCTCGAACGCCCCGATGCGTTTGTGCGCGCATCCGACATCAGCCCGCCCGCCCTTGAAACGGCGCGGAAAAATGCGGCAGATTTGGGCGCGCGGGTCGAATTTGCATACGGTTCGTGGTTCGACACCGATATGCCGTCTGAAGGGAAATGGGACATCATCGTGTCCAACCCGCCCTATATCGAAAACGGTGATAAACATTTGTCGCAAGGCGATTTGCGGTTTGAGCCGCAAATCGCGCTGACCGACTTTTCAGACGGCCTAAGCTGCATCCGTACCTTGGCGCAAGGCGCGCCCGACCGTTTGGCGGAAGGCGGTTTTTTGTTGCTGGAACACGGTTTCGATCAGGGCGCGGCGGTGCGCGGCGTGTTGGCGGAGAATGGTTTTTCAGGAGTGGAAACCCTGCCGGATTTGGCGGGTTTGGACAGGGTTACGCTGGGGAAGTATATGAAGCATTTGAAATAATTGTTTGCAAAATTGGCGGGTTTCCCGTTATTGGGTTATGATGTGTTTCGATATGTAAACATTTATAGGTTTGGAGCGATAAACAATGAATGCAGTCGTAGTTGCCGTAATCGTGATGCTGGTGCTGTCGCTGTCGCGCGTGCACGTGGTATTGAGCCTGACGGTCGGCGCGTTTGTCGGCGGCGCGGTGGCGGGTATGCCGCTGCAAAACATTGCCGATGCGGCGGGACAGGTCAGCCAGGCGGGGATTATCCCCGTGTTCAACAAAGGTTTGGAAGGCGGCGCGAAAATTGCGCTTTCTTATGCGATGCTCGGCGCGTTTGCGATGGCGATTACCCATTCCGGCCTGCCGCAGCAGCTTGCCGGCGCGGTCGTCCGCAAGCTGAACCGGGGCGGTATGCCCGACAGCGTGCGTTCGGGCGAGGGCGCGGTCAAATGGCTGCTGCTTTCCATCATCCTTGTGATGGGCATTATGAGTCAGAACATCATCCCCATCCACATTGCCTTTATCCCGATGATTGTTCCGCCGCTGCTTTTGGTGTTCAACCGCCTGAAAATCGACCGCCGTCTGATTGCGTGCGTCATCACTTTCGGGCTGGTTACGACTTATATGTTCCTGCCTTACGGCTTCGGCGCGATTTTTTTGAACGAAATCCTGTTGGGCAACATCCATTCCGCCGCGCCGCAGCTTGATGTGAAAAACATCAACGTGATGGCGGCAATGGCGATTCCCGCGTTGGGAATGCTGGCCGGACTCCTGCTGGCGTTTGTCCACTACCGCAAACCGCGCCTGTACCAAAGCAACAATGCCGATACGGCGGGCAACGCCGATGCGGCAAACCGTCCGCAGCCGTCCGCCTACCGCAGCCTGGCCGCCGCCGCCGCCATTGCCGTATGCTTTGCCATCCAGTTGATGTATGAAGACTCGCTGGTGTTGGGCGCGATGCTCGGTTTCGCCGTATTTATGATGTTGGGCGTCATCAACCGCGACAAGGCAAACGACGTATTCGGCGAAGGCATCAAGATGATGGCGATGGTCGGCTTCATTATGATTGCCGCGCAGGGTTTTGCCGCCGTGATGAATGCGACCGGGCATATTCAGCCGCTGGTGGAAAGCAGTATGGCGATATTCGGCAACAGCAAAGGTATGGCGGCGTTGGCGATGCTGGTGGTGGGGCTTTTGGTAACGATGGGCATCGGTTCGTCCTTTTCCACTTTGCCGATTATTGCCGCGATTTATGTGCCTTTGTGTGTCGGTTTGGGTTTTTCGCCGCTTGCCACCGTCGCCATTGTCGGCACGGCGGGGGCGTTGGGCGATGCCGGTTCGCCTGCGTCCGATTCCACGCTGGGTCCGACGATGGGGCTGAACGCCGACGGGCAGCACGACCACATCCGCGATTCCGTTATCCCGACCTTCATCCACTACAACATCCCGCTGCTGATTGCCGGCTGGATTGCCGCGATGGTGCTGTAAATGGACGCGGTTCAAGAGTTGGAACACCGCATCACAGAGCTGGAAATCCAATCCGCGCTTCAGGAGGACGTAATCGCCCGCCTGAACGCGATGGTGGCAGAATTGCGGCAGACGCTGGATTTGCAGCAGGCTCAGTTGAGGCTGCTGTATCAAAAAATGCAGGACAGGAATCCCGACGCGCAAGAGCCGTATTCTCTGCGCGATGAGATTCCGCCGCATTATTGATGCGCCGCCGTATCCGGATTTCCTTAAAAAAGGCTGTGTTTGAATATTCCGCCGATGTAAACCTAAGATGTAACTTTAATCAGTCGGACAAAATGCCTTTTATCCGATGGAACCGTTTTCCGCCCGAACGGAAATAAGCGGCTCCCCCCCGCTGCAAACAGATAAAACCAACCGGGTATTCATACACAGCCAAAAAAAAGCCGTCCGAACCCAAAGGGGACAGACGGCCAAACACATTACGGGGAAAACGTCTTACTCAATGAGTCTGCGAAACAGACATTGCTAAAACAACTGCAATTATAAGGTAAGTTTATTTTTTTTTTTTTTTTTTTTTTTTAAAA
>NZ_CAUJNZ010000008.1:0-115937 GCF_963392925.1 Neisseria polysaccharea | reverse complement strand
GGGGGGGGGCTTTCAGCCGTTTCCCGTCTGCCGCGCTAAAGCGCGTCCGACGGTCAACGACCGAAAGCCAAACCCTGACAAATTTTTAAAGATCAAAAAGAAAAACCACAACCGTCCGTCGTGATAATCACTGGAAAATTAGAATCAAACAAATCTATATAATCAAACGCCTGATAAAGATTTAAAAAAGTTCCTTGTTCAGCGAGTTCATGCGATTCTCCATACCTGAACTGATAAAAAGACAAAACGCAATAATCTGATTTTTTAAATATTCTCCAGTAAGAACAGGAAAATATTAATTTTGATGCTGACATAAAAAAGCCCCTTTCACTTGGCTGTCAAAGGGGAATGTTAAGAAAAGTAATGCGCCCCTTTGATGGGACACAATATATAAGGAATAAAATGCCGGCTGCTCTAATTCCATTAATTGCATTTCTGCTAAGAATGCTGATCGTTCGTATCATTATTGCAACAGGTCTGACATTTGTATCGTTTGCGGGGTATTTGGTTGCGTTAAATAAATTCAAAGAATACTTTTTAAATGCGGCAAACTCCATGCCTGGAGACATTTATAACCTTCTGCTGATAGGCGGATTCGGAACAGGTTTTAACTATCTTTTCGGCGCGTTTTCTTTTTGGGTAAGCATGAAAGCATTGAACAAACTGACAACAGTATTACCGAAAGGATAAAAATGATTTATCTGATTACCGGCAACATGGGAACCGGCAAAACATCAAAAGCAGTTTCAATGATTTTAAACAACGAAGACGGATTGTTTAAAATGAAACTCGAAGACGGAACAGAAGTAGATAGGCCCTTATATTTTTGCCATATCGACGGACTAGACGCAAAAAAGTTCAACGCACACGAACTAACAGAAGAACAAATCATGTCCGCGCCGCTAAGAGACATCATCCCTGATGGCGCGGTTCTGATAGTAGACGAAGCACACTATACCTATCCGGTAAGATCATCAGGCCGAGCCGTACCGCCTTATATTCAAGAATTAACAGAATTAAGACATCACGGCCATACGGTTATCATGATGACACAACACCCGCAGCAGCTTGATATCTTCGTTAGAAACCTGATATCCAAGCACATCCATTTAGAAAGAAAAGCATTAGGGACAAAACAATATTCGTGGTACAAATGCGTAACCAGCTTAGAAAATCCCGCAGCCGTTTCAAATACAGAATCGAAGAACTTCACACCGCCCAAAGAAGCATTTAAATACTACAAATCATCAAGCCAGCACATCAAATTTAAGAAAAAAGTACCGTTGGCCGTTTGGGCTTTAATTCTGATAATCGGATTTATCGGCTGGAAAATCTATACAGTTTATGGAATATCACAAAAAGACATAAATCCAGAACAGTTTGAAACAACATCACAAGTTTCAGCATCAGAGCCGATAAATCAAGAAGCAGATTTAAATACAGCAGCACAATCACAAAAAATCAATAAAGATTTGAAAGCAGACGATTTTATCCCGACGTTGGCCGAAAAACCCGAATCCAAACCGATTTACAACAACGTCCGCCAAGTCAAAACCTATGAGCGTATCGCCGCATGTATCGAAGGCGGAAAAACCGGCTGCACCTGCTACAGCGATCAAGCCACACCGCTGGAAGAAGTAACAAAAGAAATGTGCAAACAGTACGCAAGAAACGGCCTACCCTTTAATCCATACAAAGAACAGGACAACAGCGCAAACAACGCGCAAAAAGCCCCTACAACGTACTAAGCGGGCGCGAAGTTCGAGCCGCAAAGCGGCGCGGTTGTCGGCGCAGCGAATTAAGAAAGGCCGCTGCATGGCGGCCTTCTAATCGTGGGTTATTGACTAAACAGCATGAACACGGCTAGAATAAACCGCGTATCTACCGATACAGTCAAATGCAGTTTTCCGAGGCTAACGGTAATTCGCATTTTAAAATTTCCTGTAAAGTTTAAAACTTGGCAGGAATGCAAAAATCCCCTAGTTCGCGCTCGGGGATTTTGCTTATCCCCACCGCTCTACAAATTGTCATATCATCAAATCTAAGTCATATCAATCTACCTTTCCGCGCTTGCCGCGCCTGTTTGAGTTTCAGAAACCTTTCCCAGCCCTTCAGGACGGAGGAGCTAGGGCGGGGGAAAATATCTAGCGGAATTGTTTTTTTTTACTGCTTTCAGTCCGGTTTTCGCTGAGGTATGGGGGTGCGTTTGACAGAGAACGGCCGATAAAAAGGTGCAAGGGGGAAGTTTTGTAAAGATTTGGAGTGCTTTTTTCCAAATCTTTATGAATACCCCCTTTCACCTTTTTATCGGTTGTTCTCCAATCGCACACAAACCCCATGCCTGCGAAAACCGGACTGAAAGCAGTAAAAAAACACAATGCAGCGGGTCGCAACAGCAATTTTTAAATAAACCAGCAAATACAAAAAATTAATTCATACGATTCTGATATACTTCAAACGTCTTGGAATAGCTAACCGACGACAAAGCCGCCGAACCTGATTACTTCCTAATCGCAAGATTGAAAGAAAGATAAGGACGGCGGTTTTCTTATGTTTGAAATTGAGAAACATCAAAGGCATTAAAGCCTGAATCGTAAGGAAAATTAACATGAGAAACGCAGTAGGATTAGACATATCCGCAAAAACATTTGATGTCGTTACCATAATCAACGGCGAAACCGATTACAGAAAATTCAGCAACGATGAACAAGGCTGCAAAAACCTGAAAGAATGGATATCGGCAAAAAGAGAAAAAGACATATACGTATGCATGGAAGCAACAGGAAACTACTACGAACAGGCCGCAGACTGCTTGGCCGAAGAATACCACGTATCAGTAATAAACCCGCTAAAAATCAAAGCCTATGCACAAAAGCGATTCAGCAGAGTCAAAAACGACAAACAAGACGCAAAACTAATCGCAGAGTTTTGCCAAACAGCATTAATAGAAGAGCTGCCAAAGAGAGAAAAACCGACTGAACAGCAATACAGCTTGAAAAGACTGCTATCACTTCAAAGCCAACTTTTAGAACAACAGACATCGCAAAAAAATAGAATCAAAGCAGCAAAAGATTCATTTGTACAGAAAATACATGAAAAACAGCTAAAAGAACTTGAAAACCATCTAAATGCAGTAAAAAAGAAAATCGACCAAACAATCAAATCAGACAAAAAAATGAAAGAGCTGACAAAACGGTTAGAGACAATACCGTCAGTAGGCAAAACAACAGCCATATCGCTAATGAGCTACCTTATTAACAGCACATTCGAAAACGCAAAGCAGTTTACAGCCTATGCCGGATTAAATCCGCATCAAAACATATCAGGGACAAGCGTCAACAAAAAAAGCAAAATGACCAAATACGGAAACCGAAGAATACGCGGATCCCTGTTCATGGCCGCATTAGTCGCATTCAAAAACAACTACTTTCCAGCATTCACAAACAGGCTGAAAAAAGCCAAAAAGCCCAAAATGCTGATCATCGGCGCATTGATGAGAAAAATTTTAGTCGTTGCATTTAATCTTTATAAAACAGAAACCGACTTCGATAAAACACGTTATCAGACGGCTTAGCTAACCGAACTGATAAAAACAGCAAAAGCGGATTGTAAAAAATCCGCTTGGATTTTTGTATTCCGAAAAAATGTAAAACTAAATAGCCAATAAAAACAACAAGATAATAAATTTACAATTTATTTTGTTTGAATAATAAAGAAACATCTTTCTTGCAGCGACAAGAGCCCATGGTGCCCATATAGCGCGCCAAATCTTTAATTTTTCACATCCTGAAGTACTTAGTCCCATACAGATGTGATATATTGATTATATTTTAACGGACTTCGGAGGAGAAAATGAGCAAAACCATCCACATCCACAGTATGACCGGATTTGCCAATACGGCAGAAGAATGCGGCAGCAAACGCATCAATCTCGACCTGCGTGCGGTCAACCACCGTTTTCTAGATATTCAAATCAGGATGCCGGATGATTTGCGCCATTTAGAAAGCGGCATCCGCGAGCAGATTTCATCCCATCTGGCACGCGGCAAAGTCGAATGCAAAATCCAAATTCAAGATACGGAAAACAGAAACCAATCTTTGGAACTAAATCACGACTTGGTCGGACAACTTGCAGAAATCAACCAAACCCTCCGTAAACATCATGACCTGGCAAAATTGGGGGTTGCCGATATTTTACGTTTTCCAGGCGTATTGGCAAGCCAAAGGGAAAATACGGAAGAATTGGCAAAAAGCATTACCGAACTGACCGAAAAAGCGTTAAAAGACTTCACTGCCGCACGCAAGCGGGAAGGTAAGAAATTAGGCGAACACCTGCTGCAACGCCTCGAGTCTATGGAAGAAATCATCGGGGCATTGAGCGAAATCTTCCCCGCCCTGGTGGAAGCGCATAAAGAAAAAATCCGCACCCGCCTTGCCGAAGCCGTCGGCAGCATCGACAACGACAGGTTGCAACAAGAATTTGCCCTGTTTGTCCAAAAATCCGATGTCGATGAAGAATTCAGCCGCCTGCGTACGCATATCGGCGAAGTACGCCGCATCGTTACCGAACACAAAGGCAGCAGCGGAAAACGCTTGGATTTCCTGATGCAGGAATTAAACCGTGAGGCCAACACCTTGGGCAGCAAATCTATTGCTGCCGAATGCACCCAAGCCTCGGTCGAGCTAAAAGTCCTGATCGAACAGATGCGCGAACAGGTGCAGAATATCGAATAGCCCTGCCTTTTTCTCCAAACATGACAATGCCGTCTGAAACTTTTTTCAGACGGCATTCTTTATCGGCTGAAACCTCTGTTGCAAGCAATTCAAGATTGTTCTTTCACATCCACCAACCTCGTTCCTGCAAGAAAATCATACAGAAACTGCCGATCGGGATTCAGCAGGGCGAACCCCCACGGCAAAATCAGCCAAACCAATGCCGCGCCGGCCGCGCCCTTGGGCGGAATGCCGAGGAAGTGGCGTAATCCGGCATAGGCCAGCATAGGGATGAATACGATAAATATGCATGCCCAAATAAAGCGCAGGCGCAGCAAGTGTAGAGACGGCTGCATACCGTTAACATCGCACAAGCCGATTTTCCATGTCCTCATCGCCAAGGTCTGTCCCTGCCCGTGCCAGTTGGCACGGAAATACACCCACCACGAACCCATTATCAGGATACTGGTTACCAAGGCGGAAAGCAGGGTAGAAACAGGATTGAGGAAAATGGCGGCAATGCCGGCAATCAATGCCGCCAGACAGGTTGCCGCACCTGCCAGCAGCATTTCGTACAGTATGGCGGCAAAGCGGCGTTTGAGCGGGGCGGTTTTCAGTGTCATCATCTTTTCAGTCGGAATATGCCGTCTGAAACGCCAACAGGCTTCAGACGGCATTTGTGCAAAGATGCCTTGCGGCGGTTAACGGTGCGGACGCTTCTGGCCGCGCGACTGTTTTGCCGCCATTTGATTGATTTCCTGACGGGTCGGACGTTTTTTGAACATGGCGTGCGCCTCGTCCACCGAACATTTTTGCGACAGGCAGATCAGGGTAATCGCATCTTTCTGGTGTTGTCCGCCGCTGTGGTACATACGGCGCAGGTTGGCCTCATTGACTTTGCCTTTTTCCGGATCGATGTCGAATTTTTTCAGGCGTTCGATAAACTGGCGTTGCTGTCGGCGGGATGTCCAAACAAAGCCGCCCGCAGCGGCGGCGACGATGACGGCGGCAATCAGGATGGCGAGCGGCCAGGAATCGACAATCAATACGATAATGAGGCTTAAAACGGCGGTGGTCAGTAAAATCAGGCCGCCCAAGCGCAGTTTGGTCTTATTGTCCATAGGGTTGATGTTCCTTTATTGAGGTGGTCGTGCCGTCTGAAATGTTTTCGGACGGATTGGTGAATACTTTTCAGGATTAACGGTATTTTACAGTATTTTCGGATTTTGGGGATTACCGCTTTATTCCGCCAGCGACACGACAAGCCGTTTGAATACCGTCCATGCGTCGCCGTCTTTCGCGCCTTTGATGATTCGGTCGATTTGGGCGCAGGTTTTGAGCGCGTCAAGCAGGCGGACGACGGAAATCCGCTTGACCGCAAGCGGCGCGAGCGTCTGCTTGTCGCCCCAAAGTCTGAGACTGTTGCGTACGGATTGGACACTCTGCCCCTGTTTCAGGGCAGCGGCAAGCCGAATCAGCGTCCGCACGTCTTCGGCAACCGCCCACAGAAGCAGTACCGGTTCTTCGCCTTCCTCCTGCAATCCGTCCAACAACCTGCATACGCGCAGGACATCGCCCTTCATCCACGCGCCTGCCAGTTGGAACGCGTCGAAGCGGGCGACGTTGGCAACGGCGGTTTGCGCCTCATCGATATTGACGGTATGCCCTTTCGGATACAGCAGCGCGAGCTTGTCGATTTCCTGACGTGCCGCCAACAGATTGCCTTCCACGCGCTCGGCAAACAGTGCCAATGCGTCTGCCTCGATAGCCAAACCGATTTTGTCCAGCCGTCCGCGTATCCATTGGGGCAAAGCCGCCGCACCGACCAGCTTGGCTTCCCACACTTCCCCCTTTGCCGCCAATGCGGCAAACCATTTGGACTGGAGCTGGGTTTTCTCCAGTTTGGGCAGCAAAACCAGCGTTACCGTATCTTCCGGCAGTCGGGTGGCAAAGTCCTGCAACGCCTCGCCGCCGTTTTTGCCGGGTTTTCCGTTGGGGATATGCAGTTCCAACAGCTTCAAATCGGCAAACAGACCCGCACTGCCTGCGGTTTGCAGCAGTTCGTTCCAATCGAAAGACGCGTCGGCGGTATAGGACTCGCGGTTGAGATAACCCTGCTTCTTCGCTGCCGCCCTCAATGCGTCCAATGCCTCGATACGCAACAGTTCTTCCTCGCCGTGGATGACGTACAGAGGTTTCAAAGGCGCGTCCGTGTCGATGCGTCCGATATGTGCCGCCACGTCATTCCGCCTTCAGAAAGGTCAGGCGGCGGACAATCTGTTCGGCAACATCCTGCCGCATTTCCGCCCACAGGGTTTCTTCTTCTTCCTGTTTGCCCAAAATTTCGTTGTCGGCATAAGCAAGGACGCGGCGGACGGACACGGTCATCGGTTTGCCGACCGGCTCGCCGCGTTTCAATACCTGCGCTTCAACCGTCAAGATTAAAAGATATTCGTTGATGACTGCCGCACGGGTAACGGTATAGGTTTCCTTGTTTTGGGAAACGCTGTCTATACGCAGGGTCATCTGCGCGCCGGCAGCATCGTCTACCCTGCCCGAAGCCTGATACAGCGCGGTTTCCAAAGGGAACTGCAATGCCTGTCCGCCTTCGATGTGCCAGCTCCGGTAGGTCAGCGGCGGAGAAATGCCGTCTGCACCTTTCAGGTGGAAACCGCACGCGCCCAGCATCAGCACTGCGGCAGTAAGAAACAGTTTGTTCATGGCTTGCCTTTCTCAAAAGCACAAAGTCGGTAGATTATATCAGCGGCGTGTTCAGACGGCATTGCCGTCCAGCCAAATCAGGCTCGCCATACGCCCTGTCGCTCCGTCGCGGCGGTAGGAAAAGAAAGTATCCCGTTCCAAAACCGTACAATGCGTGCCGCCGTACACGCCGCCCACGCCTTCGCGCTTCAGAATCAGGCGGGCGAGCGCGTAAAAGTCGGCAAGGAATTTGCCGCCGCCTATGCCTTCAAATGCGGCGGCGGCTTCGGGCATGGGCGTGCAGAACGCATCAAACACATCCTGCCCGACTTCAAACGCATCCGCACTGATGGCGGGGCCGAGATACGCCATGATTTCGACAGGCGGAACCTTCATCGCGGCAATGGTGTTTTGCAATACGCCGCCCGCCAAACCGCGCCAGCCTGCGTGTGCGGCGGCAACCGCCGTACCCGCCCTGTCGCAAAATAGAACAGGCAGACAATCTGCGGTCATCACGGCACAGACGGCTTTACCCGTGTCGTCCACGGAAGCGTCCGCATCGGGTGTACCGCCCAACGCTTCGGCAGCATTGACGACAATGGTGCTGTGGATTTGATTGAGGTAGGCAACGGGCAATCCGACCTGCTGTTGCACGATTTCGCGGTTGCGGCGCACGGCTTCGGGATTGTCGCCGACGTGCGTACCGAGGTTCAAACTCTGATACGCACCTTGGCTCACGCCGCCGTTGCGCGTGGTAATCAGAGTTTTCACATTGGCGGGCGCAGGCCAATCAGCAATCAGGAAATCTTTGTCCTGCGGGACGAGGTTTAGGGTTTCTGTGATGGTTTTCATTGGATATTGGAATAGGTGTGTGGCGGAAAGGGTTGATTAACTGCCTTCGGGGCAAATGGATGCTTGTTTTTTCGTCATTCCCGCACAGGCGGGAATTCGGAGATTCGGGATTGTTTTCAAACGTTCGGGTTCGGATTCTTGCCGGTGCAGGAATGATGCCCTTATATACTTTCTCCGAGCTTTATATGTTTCAACAGGGGATGGCACATCAAGCACCGCACTGCGTGTTGCCCGAACGAGACTACCCTCCGATTAGATTCTATCGCCATAAACAGACGGGTTTCAACCGGATGCAGTCCGTTTCCGACACCTCTCGGGCGATGCCGTCTGAAAACCAATCTCCACTTTCAGACGGCATTGTTTAGGCACGGTCATTTTGCAAATTAAGGTTAAGGCGTGTATGCTTGCCTTCCCTTAAAAACAAACACGCAACGCATTATTATGAATATCCTCAGCAAAATCAGCAGCTTTATCGGAAAAACATTTTCCCTCTGGGCCGCGCTCTTTGCCGCCGCCGCTTTTTTCGCGCCCGACACCTTCAAATGGGCGGGGCCTTATATTCCTTGGCTGTTGGGCATTATTATGTTCGGTATGGGTTTGACGCTCAAACCTTCCGACTTCGATATTTTGTTTAAACATCCCAAAGCCGTCATCATCGGCGTAATCGCACAATTCGCCATTATGCCGGCAACCGCCTGGCTGCTGTCCAAACTGTTGAACCTGCCTGCCGAAATCGCGGTCGGCGTGATTTTGGTCGGCTGCTGCCCGGGCGGTACGGCTTCCAATGTGATGACCTATCTGGCGCGCGGCAATGTGGCTTTGTCGGTTGCCGTTACGTCTGTTTCCACCCTGATTTCCCCATTGCTGACTCCTGCCATCTTCCTGATGCTTGCCGGTGAAATGCTGGAAATCCAAGCGGCCGGTATGTTGATGTCCATCGTCAAAATGGTTTTGCTCCCCATTGTTTTGGGTTTGATTGTCCATAAGGTTTTGGGCAATAAAACCGAAAAGCTGACCGATGCGCTGCCGCTGGTTTCCGTTGCCGCCATCGTGCTGATTATCGGCGCGGTTGTCGGGGCAAGCAAAGGCAAGATTATGGAAAGCGGCCTGCTGATTTTTGCGGTTGTCGTACTCCACAACGGCATCGGCTACCTGCTCGGCTTCTTTGCCGCCAAATGGACCGGCCTGCCTTATGATGCACAAAAAACGCTGGCCATCGAAGTCGGTATGCAAAACTCGGGTCTGGCCGCCGCGCTTGCCGCCGCACACTTTGCCGCCGCGCCGGTCGTTGCCGTTCCGGGCGCATTGTTCAGCGTGTGGCACAATATCTCCGGCTCGCTGCTGGCAACTTATTGGGCGGCAAAAGCCGGTAAACATAAAAAACCCTAAACGCCTTTCATCATAATGCCGTCTGAACGGGGCAAACGAAACCGGCGGTTTCTGCCCGACCCCTTCAGACGGCCTTTGTTTGAAATCGGCAAGGACGATTACTCGGCTGCTCCGATTCGGCTGCCTGCGTTCGCCCCGCCTTTCAAGCCGCCTCACTCCCTTACATAAACCACTTCGACATCATAGTCGTCTTCGTTCCAATCATCGTCGTCATCCGCGCCGAATTTGTCCTGCCATTCCTCTTCATTGCTCAAAGACGAATCCAAACCGACTTCAAGACGGAGAACGGACAACAAATGATATATGTCGTCCGGAATCGGTGCCTCAAACGAAACGGTTTCGCCGCTTTCCGGATGAGTGAAACTTAAGCGGTAGGCGTGCAATGCCTGACGCGCGCCCAGACTTTTAACGGCTTCTTTCACCGTGTCGCCGCACGGGTGGCGCAGGTTGCCGTACACGGGATCGCCGGCAAGCGGATGGTTGGCCTCGCGCATATGCACGCGGATTTGGTGCGTCCTGCCTGTTTCGAGCGAGCATTCGATATAGCTGTGGGCAAGATAGCGTTCCAACACTTTGACGTGGGTAACGGCTGGTTTGCCGCCGAATTTGACGACTGCCATTTTCAGGCGGTTGTGCGGATCGCGTCCGATTTGGGTTTCGATTTTACCGTCAAAGGGGACGATGCCGTTGGCGACGGCACGGTAGATGCGTTTGACCGTGCGTTCCTGAAGCTGCCGCACAAGGGAATTTTGCGCCGGCAGGGTTTTGGCAACCACCATCAGCCCGCTGGTTTCCTTGTCGAGGCGGTGGACGATGCCCGCGCGCGGAATTTGGGACAGCTCGGGGCAATGCGCCAACAGACCGTTGAGCAGCGTCCCCGTCCAGTTGCCCGCCGCCGGATGCACCACCAGTCCGGCCGGTTTGTTGACGACGATGACGGTATCGTCTTCGTAAACAATATCCAAATCCATAGGCTCCGGCATGAATGCCAGATTCTCCTCACTCGGGCGGACGGTTACACGGATTTGCTCACCGCCTATCATTTTGTCTTTGGGTTGCGAAGGTTTATCGTTTACAATAACCGCGCCTTCTCTAATCCATGATGTCAACCGGCTGCGCGAATAGTCTGGCAGAAGTTTTGCCAATACCGCATCCAACCGCCCGCCGGCAAGCTCGAGCGGAACAGTCAGACAAATACAGTTTTCGGTTTCCGGGGCTGACACAAAGTCTGAATCATCGCTATAATCGGATTCATTATCAAAGGAAGTATTCTGCATGAAAAAATTTCTTTTAACGGTTTCATTAGGTTTGGCACTGAGTGCCTGTGCCACCAAAGGTACGGTAGATAAAGATGCCCAGATTACCCAAGACTGGAGTGTGGAAAAACTCTATGCCGAAGCCCAGGACGAGCTGAACAGCAGCAATTATACGCGAGCTGTCAAATTATACGAAATCTTGGAATCGCGCTTCCCTACCAGCCGCCACGCCCAGCAATCCCAACTGGATACGGCATACGCCTACTATAAAGATGATGAGAAGGATAAGGCGCTGGCCGCCATTGACCGCTTCCGCCGACTTCACCCTCAACACCCGAATATGGATTACGCGCTGTATCTGCGCGGTTTGGTACTGTTCAACGAAGACCAGTCCTTCTTGAACAAACTGGCCTCGCAAGACTGGTCCGACCGCGACCCGAAAGCCAACCGCGAAGCGTACCAGGCGTTTGCGGAACTCGTCCAACGCTTCCCCGACAGCAAATACGCCGCCGATGCGTCCGCGCGTATGATCAAACTGGTCGATGCCTTGGGCGGCAATGAAATGGCGGTTGCCCGTTATTATATGAAACGCGGCGCATACATCGCCGCCGCCAACCGTGCCCAAAAAATCATCGGCAGCTACCAGAATACGCGCTATGTCGAAGAATCGCTCGCCATCTTGGAACTCGCCTACCAAAAACTCGGCAAACCGCAGCTTGCCGCCGACACACGCCGCGTGTTGGAAACCAATTTCCCGAAAAGCCCGTTTTTGACACACACTTGGCAGCCCGACGATATGCCCTGGTGGCGTTACTGGCACTAAGCCCATCTTCGTAATGCCGTCTGAAGCCCTTTCAGACGGCATTTTCCGTTCCGGCGCAAGCCTTTTCGTTCACTCAAACGGTTTTTTCTGCCAATAGAATTTATACCCTCTCAAACGTTGAGCCTTCACGCCGCCGCGTCCCAAGCCGAATTGCAGCGCGCCCGACAAATCGGTACGCAGCAGTTTGATGCCGTGTGCGCGGACACGGTTTTGCACCGCTTGGGTCGGATGTTTGTAGGCGTTGGCATAACCGCTTGAAGCAACGGCATATTCGGGCGAGACAGCATTGAGGAACACGCCCGACGAGGACGTATTGCTGCCGTGATGCCCCAACACCAAAACCTGGCTGTACAGGTTTGAGCCGTATTTTTTAACCAACTCCGCCTCGCCTTTCGTATCCAAATCGCCGGTTACCAGCAAAGCCGCACCGCCAGCCACAACACGCAAAACACAACTTTTCCCATTATCATCGATGTTTTTGCGTTCAGACGGCCTCAAAAACTCGAAATCTACGCCGTCCCATTGCCAACGCTGTTCCGCACAATGCCGCGCCACCTCATAAAATTCCGGCTGTCCGGCATAAATCCCGCCGTTCGGTATCTTGCCGACTGCCTGAAAACCGCCGTCGTGGTCGCTGTCGTGATGCGACAGAACCAGCTTGTCCAAACGGCGGACACCCGCCGCATTCAGGCTCGGCACAATCCCCGTCTGTGCCGCCGATGCAGTTCCGGTGTCAAACAAAAGATGATGATTTGCCGTCTGAACCGACACCGACAAGCCCTGCCCCGCATCCCAAACCGTAACCGCAGCCTCATTTTCCGGCACGCCGGGCGGACGGTAAAACACAAACCCTGCCAACAGCAACACCGCCCACGGACGCAAACCCAAGCCGCGCGGCAACAGCAACAGCAAAGCGGCACACACCGCCAACACCAACAGCGGCAAAGGTGCGGAAGCAACGGCAAACTCGGGCGACACATCGGCAAGCCACACCAAAAACCGCAAAGTGTATTCCGCCAAAAACGCCCCCAACTGTTGCAAAGGCGCAAACGGCACGACCGAACCCAGCAACGCCAGCGGCGTCAATACCCAAGAAAACCACGGAATCGCCACCGCATTGACCAAAGGGCTGACCAAAGGCAGCGAGGCAAATAGATAACCGAGCAAAACCAGCGACAACACCGAAGCCGCCCACTGCCCGCGCAAAGCGGTTTGCTGTTTCCCCTCGTGCAAACGCCCTGCACACGCCCATATCAGGGCCGCCACCAAACCGAAAGACAGCCAAGTCCCCACTCCCAAGACCGCCAAAGGGTCGAACAGCAGCACCGCCGCCAACGCCTGCCACCACGTCGCCCACGCCGACAATCTTCCCCTGCGCCACGCCCACGCAAACGCCGCCAACATCAAAACACTGCGCTGCGTCGGCACGGAAAAACCGGCAAGCAGCGCGTAAAACAGCGCGCCTGCACACCCCGCCGCCAAAACCCACACGCGCGGCCGGGCGGGAAGGCGCGGGGAACAGGCAAGCAGCCGCTTCGCCAGCCACGCAAACAGCACCGCCACCATCGTAACGTGCAAACCCGAAATACTGACCAGATGCGTCAGTCCCAACGGCCGGAACGCCTGCCACAATTCGGGGCGCAATGCCGACTGTTCGCCCACGCTCAACGCGCGCATCAGCCCGATGCCGTCTGAAAGCCCGCCGTCCGCATCCGCCTGCCGCCAATTTCGGCTGATGCGGCTGCGCCAAACCGCAATCCCCCAACCGCTTCCGTCATGCAGCAAAACCCTGTCCGCACCGACCGTCCCCGCGCCGCCTATCCCGTTGGATAATGCCCACGCCTCACGGTTCAAACCGCGCAGGTTCAACTCCCCGACGACGGGGTGCACACGTGCCGTTATCCGCCATCTGCTCCCGACCGCCCATTCGCGCCGTTTGTAGTCCGACAGCAGCAAATCGAACGTCCGACCACCGCTGTCCACAGCCTTTGCAGCAAACTGCACGCGCCGCCCGTCCGACCTCGGCATATCCGCCACTTCCACCATCAACGGCACGCCTGAAACCGCCTCCGACCGCCATTGCGAAGACAGTGCCGCTTCCGTTCTGAATACGCTGTAAGCCGCACCCGCCAACACGCACAGCATCAGACCGGCAAACGCAAACCGCCTTGCAAACACAGCAAAAACCGCAAAAGCCGCCAGCCAAAACAGCCAATGCGGCACGGACGGCAGCGCGAACGAAGCCGCCGCGCCGACGACCCAACACGGCAAAAACCAACGACGGAACACGTCTCCCCACCCCAGATATTTCAAAAATAAACGGATAATAAAGCAAATCCGAAAAATCGTCATAGTCGAGGACGCAGTCCCATACTACCTCGCCCTTGCTGTCTAGAGCTTGTATGGGCGTACCCAGATAGTCCTGCACGATGGTGTAGCTGTCCTCCTCGGCAAGCTTTGCCACAGGGGTGTAGCTACCACCGTCATACACCCACGTTCCGAGGTTTTGCACTAGCTCTGCTTGTCAAAAGATACTCCGCCTAACTTATTAACAACTCGGCGTGGGGCGTTTTCTTTTTCATATTCCCATTCGTGTAAAAGAACGTTGCCGTCCCAATATTATTGATTTTTCTTTTTCCAATTTTCATAGCGAATTTGTAAATTTTCTCGCCATTCTTCACTTGGACATTTATCTATAAGTTTTTGATATTCTTCCTCTGATGCACTTAAAATACAAGTTTCAAAAAGATGCAATAACCCCCAATGCATATCATAGAAAAAACCATCTGGAAAAAGAGATACTAATACCTCTGCTTCTTCAAGTGTAATAGGTTTTTCTATACTTGATATAAGCTCATCATATTGTTCTATCAATTCATCTATTTTTTCATCATTGTCATCTGCATCCGATTCTGTTGGCATTCTACCAATTGCTTTCAACTTCAAAATTTGTTCTCTCATTATTTACAAGCTTCTTTAATTTTACAAGGAAAGTTCGTAAAAATACCGTCTGAACTCAGGCTTCAGACGGCATTTTTATCAGACGGACGAGATTACAGTTTAATACCTTTGAGCTTCGCCACGGTATTGATGTCTTTGTCGCCACGACCGGAGAGGTTGACCAGAATCACCTGGTCTTTACCCATTTTCGGCGCGTTTTTCACCACCCAAGCAACGGCATGGCTGGATTCCAGCGCAGGAATAATGCCCTCGAAGCGGCAGAGCAAATCAAAGGCTTCAAGTGCTTCATCATCTTTGGCAGCGGTGTATTCGACGCGCTTGATGTCGTGCAGGTGGCTGTGTTCCGGACCGATGCCGGGGTAATCCAAGCCTGCGGAAACAGAGTGCGTCCCCAAAACCTGGCCGTTTTCGTCCTGCATCAGATAGCTGCGGAAGCCGTGTAATACGCCGATAGGGGCTTTGCTGGTAATCGGTGCGGCGTGGTCAGGGGTATCCACACCCAAACCGCCTGCTTCTACGCCGACCAAACGTACGTTTTCTTCTTCAATATAGGGATAGAACAAACCGATGGCGTTGGAGCCGCCGCCCACGCAGGCAACGGCAACGTCGGGCTGTCTGCCGATGGCTTCCTGCATCTGCGCTTTAGCTTCGTTGCCGATAACGCATTGGAAATCGCGCACCATTTCGGGATACGGCACGGGACCAGCGGCGGTACCGATGATGTAGAACGTGTCGTCCACGCGAGCGACCCATTCGCGCATCGCTTCGTTCATCGCGTCTTTCAGCGTGCGGCTACCGCTTTCTACACCGACCACGTTTGCGCCCAACAATTTCATGCGGAACACGTTGGGCATTTGGCGTTGGATGTCGTCCGCACCCATATACACGTCGCAAGTCATACCGAAGCGTGCAGCGACGGTGGCGGAGGCCACGCCGTGCTGACCCGCGCCGGTTTCCGCGATGACGCGTTTTTTGCCCATGCGGCGGGCGAGCAATGCCTGACCGATGGTGTTGTTGACTTTGTGCGCGCCGGTGTGATTCAAATCTTCACGCTTCAGCCAGATTTGTGCGCCGCCCAGATGCTCGGACAATCGCGCGGCATGGTAAACGGGGCTGGGTCTGCCGACGTAGTGTTTCAAATCATGGCGGAACGCTTCCCAAAATGAAGGATCTTCTTTCGCTGCTTTATAGGCTTCTGCCAATTCTTGCAAAGCCGGAATCAGGGTTTCGGAAACATACAGGCCGCCGTGTTCGCCGAAAAAGCCCTTCTCGTCGGGCGCATGGTAGTTTTTCATCGGATTTCTTCCTTGTGCTTCAAATTTTCAGACGGCCTCTCCATTTTCTGCAAACATGCCGTCTGAACGGAAAATTGTCGGCAATTATAACTGTTTTTCACACAAACCCGCCATTTCGAAAAACGCCCGATACGCCGCCGCCTTTTTCGCCAAACTCAAAGGATAAGCGCGCGAAGTCGAAGGCAGGCGGGTCAGAGTCAAATCCCGTCCGGCAAACGGAAACGGCACGGTTTCGCCCGTTTTCGGCATTTTGATGCCGTCGCCCTGAATATCGAGCAGGATTTCCGTCGCCTTGCCGCCTGTCGTACAAATATGGCGGCACTCGGGCATCTGCGCCAACACTGCCGCCAAATCGACGGTTTCAACTACCTTTAAAAACTTGTCGGACGCATTGCCGTGCTGACGTACCGCCTTCAACACGGTCGGGCAGGACGCAATCCCCCGTTCGTGCAAAAACGTTTTGATTTTCTCCGCGTCAAACGCTTTTTCAGAGTGCGCAGCCTCCCCGTGGGACGGCACTTTGAAATAATCCGCATCGCCGAAAAACACCAGCCCGTAAACGCGCCACATATCGTTTTGGAAATTCGGATAATGAAACTGCATCGCACGTTTGTCTTCCTTGGGCGGAAACGTCCCCATCATCATGACCGATGCCCCGTTCGGCAAAACGGGATCGAACGGATAACTTTCAATTTCCAACCCGACCGCATTATTTTCCATTTTCACCCCATATACCCGGCCGCCCGGCTTCAGGCGGCATTTTGTCCCAAATGTATCAAAATCATGCCGCCGGCTGCCGCCGCACAACCCGCCGCCAAAGAAATATGCAGCGGCTCCCCCAAAAACCAGACCGAACACAACATACCGAAAATCGGTACCAATGTTACATAAACAGACGCACCGCCCGCCCCCAATACTTTCACGCCTTCAAAATACCACGCATACGCCAAAACAGTCGCACCGACCGCCAACCACAGCAATGCAAGCCAGCCGCGCCCATCCATGACCGCTACCGCCCCAAGCGGCAAACCTTCCGCAAACCATGCCACGGCGGACAACATCAGCGCACCGGACATCGACGTAACCGCGGCAACCGTCAGCGCATCAATCCCGCGCAAAACCTTGCGCCCTATCAACGTATAAGCTGACCAGCAAACCACACATCCGAAAATCAGCCATTCCCCGGGCTTCAACCCGTCCGCCAGCACCGCTGCCGGATTACCCTGCGTAACCGCAGTTACCGCGCCGCCGACGGTCAGCAACATACCCGTCAGGATTTTCATATTCAAATATTCCCCGAACAACCATACCGCCAACAGCAGCGTCAACACCGGGTTCACGCTCATGACGACCGCGGCTTTGCCGGCAGGCATCTGCTGCAGGCCCAACATGAAGAATACGGCATACCCGCACACGCCGAACAAAGCGGCAACCGCCAAACCCAGCCATTGCCGCGACGACAAAACCGACAAAGCCGCAAACCTGCTGCGCGCAAACAACCAACCCGACAACAAAACCGAAGCCAGCAGAAACCTGACCGCCCCGCCCGTCAACGGCGGCAGAGACTGCCCCAATATCCTGCCCATAGGCCAAGACGCACCCCATAATACCGCCATACCCAAGAGCTTCACATGAATCAGATAAGTCCTCATACAGTACCCAACCGTAAAAATACCAAACCAACAGATAAGACCGAACAAAACAGCATTATCAAGCCCCGCCGTTTTCGGTTACAATGTCCACATCAAACCGATATTGTAAACATATTCACATTTAAATGCCGAACAAGATGTCCATACGGCTTGCCGGATTCCCCCGAAACAGAAGGGACACCTTCCCAAAAATCCGGCCCGTATCCTCAAAACCGGTTGCACCGGTCAAGGAAACCCGATGAAAGAACACAAAGCCCGCAAGCGTTTCGGGCAGAACTTTTTACAAGACACGCGGATCATCAGCGATATTGTCAACGCCGTGCACCCGCAGGCGGATGATATCGTGATTGAAATCGGCCCGGGTTTGGCGGCGATTACCGAACCTTTGGCAAAAAAACTGAACCGCCTGCACGTTATCGAAATCGACCGCGACATCGTATGCCGTCTGAAAACGCTGCCGTTTGCGGATAAACTGGTAATTCACGAAGGCGACGTGTTGCAGTTTGATTTCAACAGTATCGCAGGCAAAAAGAAAATCGTCGGCAACCTGCCGTACAACATTTCCACGCCGCTTTTGTTCAAGCTGGCGGAGGTGGCGGACGATGTCGTCGATATGCACTTTATGCTGCAAAAAGAAGTGGTTGAGCGTATGGTTGCCGCGCCGAAAAGCAACGACTACGGGCGTTTGGGCGTGATGCTGCAATATTTTTTCGATATGGAGCTGCTGATTGACGTACCGCCCGAATCGTTCGATCCTGCACCGAAAGTGGATTCAGCAGTGGTGCGCATGATTCCGGTGAAACACCGCATCGGCAAAGCGGACGATTTCGAGCATTTCGCCAAACTTGTGAAACTCGCCTTCCACCAACGTCGCAAAACCATACGCAACAATCTGAAAGAGCTTGCAGGCGACGATGATTTGCAGGCAGTCGGCATCAATCCGCAAGACCGCGCCGAACATATCGCGCCAGAGAAATACGTGGCGTTGAGCAATTATTTGGCAGGCAAGGCCGTCTGAAACAGTTGTCGGAATTTTGAAAAAACTTGACGGCTGGAAAACAGAATACGGCTTGAAAAACTGGTATTTGCGCGATGTCGGCGGCTATATCGGCATACACATTTATTTTAAAAACAGCAGCAATTTCTACTATCCGTGGGAATTGCAGGTTTGGGATGAAAAAGATGCCAAAGCCAATATTGAAAACCATATGGCGTACAAACGGAATTTTGTGCGTTGAATTACCGGCAAGCCGCATTGAAACCGTTTATAACTGTTTAATAAGAGAATAAACCATAAAATACACAACCGTATTCCTGACTTTTCCTTTAACCGCCCGAGTGAACAAACCATGAAATACACAGCCGCACTCCTGACTTTTCTTTTAACTGCCTGCATGAACCCGAACGATGCGTTTTTCCAAAACCGGCGTTATCAAATGCTAGAGGCACAATTGAACGGTTCAAATGCCATTTTCCATTACGGTTATTCCCAAAATCCCGATCATGATTTATTGGTCGACCAAGTCCGCGTGCCGGACGCGTACAGGGCTTCATTTGAGCGGGATTGGATAGCGAAGGAGCAAGGCTACCGCAAAAACGACTGCGTACTGGAAAAAGCGGAAAGCGGGGGTGTGACGTACTACACCTGCGATGCAGAAAAAGGATTCAACGGCACACGTTTCATCATCTATGTCGTGAATATAAAAAACGACAAAGGCTACGTCAAAGTTTACCGGAGCATGAATAAGCCGAATCAGGAAGAGTTAACCAAATTGGTTGCCGATTTGAATAAGTTTTACCCTTAATCAGTCAGACGGATTCAGACTGCCTGAAAAGAATGGACACTATGATCAAATTCAAAAACGTACACAAACATTTCAAAGACCTGCACGTCATCAACGGCGTGAACTTAGAAATCAAAAAAGGCGAAGTGGTCGTCGTCTGTGGGCCTTCGGGCAGCGGCAAATCCACACTCATCCGCACCGTCAACCAGCTTGAAAGCATCGAAAGCGGCGAGATTTGGGTGGACGGTGTCAACGTTGCCGACCCCAAAACCGATTTGAACAAAATCCGCGAAGAAGTCGGCTTCGTATTCCAAGGCTTCAACCTCTACCCCCACCTGACCGTATTGGAAAACATCACCCTCGCACCGATGAAGGTTAAAGGTCAAAATGCGGAACAGGCGGAGAAAAAAGCGATGGAACTTTTGGAACGCGTCGGACTGGCGCACAAAAAAGACGCTTTTCCGTCCCAACTTTCCGGCGGCCAGCAGCAGCGCGTGGCGATTGCGCGCGGACTCGCGATGGAACCGCGCGTGATGCTGTTTGACGAGCCGACTTCCGCGCTCGACCCCGAAATGGTCGGCGAAGTGTTGAAAGTGATGAAAGACTTGGCGGAAAGCGGTATGACGATGATGTGCGTAACCCACGAAATGGGATTTGCCCGCGAAGTTGCCGACCGGGTACTTTTTGTCGATAAAGGGCAAATCCTCGAAGACGAAACGCCCGAAGCGTTTTTTACCAACCCAAAACACGAACGCGCCAAGCAGTTCCTGCAGCAGGTCATGACCCACTGATGCTATGCCGTCTGAAAACCGAACGTTCAGACGGCATAGCCCGACACCGCAAGATGATTGAGAAAGAAAACCATGTATTTTGTTGACCGCACCGCCGTCGTCCTCAAGCCGACCGCGCGCTTTTTGGAATGGCTCAAAAGCACCGACGAAAATATGCCCGACCTAACCATAGAGCAGCTTCGTGCCAACTGTTCCGTCTTCCTCGTTCCGCAGTTCGACGAACCGGAAGCCGTCGTTTCCTACTTCGACGAACGCTACCGCCAGATTTTTGAAGCGGAGCTGGCAGGTTGGGACATCGATAAAGACAAATGGCCGCAAGACATGAGCCTGAAAGCGTTTTGGGAATTTTTCGATACCGAAATCCACGATATGGTGTTGGACATGGAAGAAGCGGATTTGAACATCACGCCCGTGTTCGACAATATGATGTAACGCCATGCGCGCCTTTCAGACGGCATTAAAACCGTCCCGCATCCTGAACATCCTGACTGTATCGCTCCACGCCGCTTCCCTTGCCGTCTGCCTGACTTGGTTTTACGGCCGAATGATGTGGTTCGGTTTTGCGGCTTTGGTGGCAAGTTACGCATACTCGCTCAGGATAACGAACCTGAAACACCGCCATGCCGTAACCTCCGTCATTATCGACCGCGACGGACAAGCGGAAATCGTATCCGGCAAAGAAAAAACAGCAAAGGCGGCAACACTTGCGGGCAGCAGTATGGTTACGCCTTATGCCTTATTCTTACAATGGGACACCGGCGGCAAAACCGTCAGCCAATGCATCATGCCCGACATGACGGACAAAGAATCCTACCGGCGACTGAAAGTCTGGGTGCTTTGGCGGCAGCCGAAAAAAACCGCCGAAACCGATACATCAGACTGATTTCAGACGGCATTTAAAACGGAACACACATGAAAACATTACAAGACTGGCTCTCGCATTTGGAAACCGCCCACAGCGGCGGCTTAATCGACATGGGCTTGGAACGCACGAGCGAAGTGAAAAAGCGCATGAACCTGACACCGCAATGCCCCGTCGTCGTTGTCGCGGGAACAAACGGTAAAGGTTCGGTCTGTGCCTACCTGACACAGATTTACAAACAGGCAGGCTTCAAAGTCGGTACGCTGACCAGCCCGCATTTATTGCGTTACAACGAACGCATCGCCGTCAACGCCGAACCCGTTTCGGACGATACAATCACCGCTTCCTTCGAACGCATCGAAACCGCGCGCGGTGAAATATCACTAACTTATTTTGAATTCAATGCCTTGGCGGCTGTCGACATCTTCATGCGCGAACAGGTTGACGTGATGATATTGGAAGTCGGCTTGGGCGGACGCTTGGACGCGGTCAACGTGTTCGACTGCGATTGCGCGGTAGTTACCAGCGTGGATTTGGACCATCAGGCGTTTTTGGGCGATACGGTCGAGCAGGTCGGCTTTGAAAAAGCAGGCGTGTTCCGCAGCGGCAAACCCGCCATCTGCGGTCAAAACCCCGCACCCGAATCGTTGCTTTCACACGCCGAATCCATAGGCGCGAAACTGCTGATGGTGCAGCGCGATTTCGAGTTTCACGCGATGGAAAACATCCAATGGAACTACCGCTTCCGGCCGCAGCATTCAGACGGTCCCGCACGCAACCGCAATGCCCTGCCTTTCCCCGCATTGCGCGGCGCATACCAACTTTCCAATGCCGCCTGCGCGCTGACCGTGTTGGAATGTTTGAACGACAAATTGCCGGTGGACATCGGCGCCATCAAGCGCGGTTTGTTGCTGGTTGAAAACCCCGGCCGCTTCCAAGTCCTGCCCGGCCGTCCGCTGACCGTGTTGGATGTCGGACACAATCCCCACGCCGCCCGCGCCCTGCGCCGCAGCCTGATGAATCTGGCGTTTGCGCAAAAGCGCACCGCCGTGTTCAGTATGCTGTCCGACAAAGACATAGACGGCGTGTTGGAAATTGTCAAAGACCAGTTTGACGAATGGTATATCGCACCTTTGGACGTGCCGCGCGGAATGACGCTCGATAGCCTGCAAGACAAACTGCACGAACACGGCATCGAAAACATACAGACATTCGCCGCCGTCCGCGAAGCCTACCGGGCGGCAGCCTCAAAAGCGGGCGAAAACGACAGAATCGTCGTATTCGGCTCATTTCATACCGTTGCCGACGTGATGTCGGTACTGTAAAAGGAAACTTCTATGTCCGAAAACAAACAAAACGAAGTCCTGACCGGTTACGAACAGCTCAAACGGCGCAACCGCCGCCGCCTCGTAACGGCAAGCTGCCTGGTTGCCGCCTCCTGCATCCTGCTGGCAGCCGCGCTCAGTTCCGGTCCTGCCGAAAATGATCCTGCCGAACAGACTGCCGGCGAAACAAGCAGCGTAGAAAACAAAGCGGCAGGTGCGGCACAAACCCCTGCCTTGAAATCCGCCGCCGACAAACCGCAGGACTTGGCAGGCGAAGACAAGCCTTCTGCCGCCAACAGCGAAATCAGCGAGCCTGAAAACGTAGGCGCGCCGCTGGTGCTGATTAACGACCGCCTCGAAGACAGCAACATCAAAGGTTTGGAAGCATCCGAGAAACCGCAGCAGGCAGAAACTGCCCAAACCGCACCGAAGCAGGCAAAACAACGCGCTGCCGAAAAAGTGCCGGCAACTGCCGACAGTACAGATACGGTAGCGGTTGAAAAACCGAAACGCACTGCCGAAACAAAACCGCAAAAAGCGGAACGCACTGCCGAAGCCAAGCCCAAAGCCAAAGAAACCAAAACCGCCGAAAAAGTTGCCGACAAACCGAAAACTGCCGCCGAAAAAACCAAACCGGATACGGCAAAATCCGACAGCGCGGTAAAAGAAGCGAAAAAAGCCGACAAGGCTGAAGGCAAAAAAACAGCCGAAAAAGACCATTCGGACGGCAAAAAACACGAAATGGCACAAAAAACCGACAAAGCGGACAAGACCAAAACCGCCGAAAAAGAAAAATCCGAAAAATCCGGCAAAAAAGCCGCCATTCAGGCAGGTTATGCCGAAAAAGAACGCGCCTTGAGCCTCCAGCGCAAAATGAAGGCGGCGGGTATCGATTCGACCATTACCGAAATCATGACCGACAACGGCAAGGTTTACCGCGTCAAATCAAGCAACTATAAAAACGCGAGAGATGCCGAACGCGATTTGAACAAATTGCGCGTACACGGTATCGCCGGTCAGGTAACGAATGAATAACCTCCCCGTTGCCGACATACTCATCTTCGCCATCATCGCCGCCTGCATCGTCATTTCCACGATGCGCGGCGTGATTGCGGAGGCAGGTTCGATGGCGGCATGGGTGGTTTCCTTCTTTTTCGCCAAACTCTTTGCCGTCTCCTTCGCCGACCTCGCCTTTGCCTCGTTCCAACCCCGCCTGTTTGCATTGGCTCTGTCGTTCATTTCCCTGTTCGTCATTGCCTGTCTGATCCAGAAAATGCTCCGTTCGCTGCTGACCGGCGCAGTTTCGGCGGTCGGTTTGGGCTTTGCCAACCGCATTTTGGGCGGCGTATTCGGTGCATTGAAAGGAGTTTTGATTGTTACCCTGCTGATCATGCTTGCTTCAAAAACCGACCTGCCCGATACCGAAGAATGGCGGCAATCTTACACACTGCCGTTTTTCGTATCGCTTTCCGAAGCCGTGTTGAACCATAGCGACGGCACGGCGGAAACTCCGGAAGACGATTGATTGCCCTGCTGGCGTTTCAGACGGCATCCTCTTTTATGCCGTCTGAAATGTTTTTTCCTTTCCTCAGCCATATCACAGATTAAATCTTATCCTCCATAAACCCACCTATCTGTCCTTCACTCAAATATTGTCAACAATTCAGGCAAAAAACCGCCGTTTGCTTTATAATTCCGTTTTACCCTTAAACCTCGAATCGGAGAAGACGATATGTGCGGCGTATTAGGTTTGGTCAGTCATGAACCCGTGAACCAGCTTCTGTACGACGGCTTGCAGATGTTGCAGCACAGGGGACAGGATGCGGCGGGCATTGTAACGGCGGAAGGCGGCACCTTCCATATGCACAAAGGCAAAGGCATGGTGCGCGAAGTGTTCCGTACACGCAATATGCGCGATTTGGTCGGCAACGCCGGTATCGCCCACGTCCGTTATCCTACTGCGGGCAACGCGGGCAGCAGCGCGGAGGCACAGCCTTTCTACGTCAGCTCGCCTTTCGGCATCGTTTTGGCGCACAACGGCAACCTCACCAACACTGCCGAACTGTATGAAAACGTGTGCAACAAACACCTGCGCCACGTCAACACCAGCTCCGATTCCGAAGTTTTGCTCAACGTATTCGCGCACGAATTGCGCCGCGAAGTCTCTAAAAACGCCGACCCGCACCGGCTCAATGCCGACAATATTTTCAACGCCGTTGCCGAAGTCCACCGCCTGGTGCGCGGCGCATACGGCGTGGTTGCCATGATTGCGGGCTACGGTATGCTTGCCTTCCGCGACCCTTACGGCATCCGCCCGCTGGTATTGGGTTCGCAAACCGACAACGAAGGCAGGAAATCCTATGCCGTCGCCTCCGAATCCGTCGCCTTCAACGCGCTTGCCTACGATTTGGAACGCGACATCCGGCCGGGCGAAGCGGTATTTGTCGGCTTTGACGGCACAATCATCGCCCGACAATGCAGCGATAAGGCCAAACTCAGCCCCTGCCTTTTTGAATATGTTTATTTTGCCCGCCCCGACTCCGTAATCGACGGCGTATCGGTTTACCAATCGCGCTTGGATATGGGCGTGTCCTTGGCGGAAAAAATCAAACGCGAGCTGCCCGTGGACGACATCGATGTCGTGATGCCCATTCCCGACACCAGCCGCCCCAGCGCGATGGAACTTGCCGTCCACCTCGACAAACCCTACCGCGAGGGCTTGATTAAAAACCGCTATATCGGACGCACCTTTATTATGCCCGGCCAGGCGACGCGCAAAAAATCCGTGCGCCAAAAACTCAGCCCGATGGAAACCGAGTTTGCAGGCAAAAGCGTGTTGCTGGTGGACGACTCCATCGTGCGCGGGACGACCAGCCGCGAAATCGTCGAAATGGTACGCGCGGCTGGCGCGCGCAAAGTCTATATCGCCTCCGCCGCGCCCGAAGTGCGCTATCCCAACGTATACGGCATCGATATGCCTACGCGCGAAGAGTTGATTGCCAATGGGCGCAGCGCGGCGGAAATCGCCGCCGAAATCGGCGCAGACGGCATCGTGTTCCAAAATTTGAGCGATTTGGAAGCCGTCGTCAAAGCACTCAACCCGAAAATCGAATCCTTCGATTCGTCCTGTTTCAACGGCATTTATCAGACCGGCGACATCGATGATGCCTACCTCGACCGCCTGTCTGCCGAGAAATCCGGCTGCGGCGGCCTGAAAATCCACCCGAGTAGGATGGAACACAGCATCAGCATCAGCGATGCGGGCGACGAAGAATAAGGCTTCCCAAACCGCGATGCCGTCTGAAATCCGAACGCCGGGTTTTCAGACGGCATTTCCCATATCGGCATCACATTTCCCGTTTCATCCGCACACAATATGAGTACCGAAACCAAAAACTACATTACGCCCGCCGGATGGCAGGCATTGAAAGACGAGCTTTATCAACTGGTCAACAAAGAACGCCCCGAAATCGTCCAAATCGTCAATTGGGCGGCAGGCAACGGCGACCGCAGCGAAAACGGCGACTATCTTTACGGCAAACGCCGTATGCGCGAAATCGACCGCCGCATCCGTTTCCTGACCAAGCGTTTGGAGTCCGCCGTCGTCGTCGATCCCGAATTGCGCGAAGCGACCGACCAAGTATTTTTCGGCGCGACGGTCGGTCTGTTGCGCGGCGACGGACGCGAGCAAACCGTCAAAATCGTCGGCATCGATGAAATCGATACCGCGCAAAACAAAATTTCTTGGATTTCGCCGCTGGCTCGTTGTCTGATTAAAGCACGCGAAGGCGACGAAGTGGTTTTAAACACGCCGGAAGGCCGTGAGGAAATTGAAATCCTTTCTGTCGAATACATCAAAATCGACTGATCGGGAATGCCGTCTGAAACGGCACAAACGCGCCGTTTCCCAAATAAAGGAATACCGAATGAGGAAAATCCGCACCAAAATCTGCGGCATCACCACACCGGAAGACGCAGCAGCCGCCGCAGCGGCAGGTGCAGATGCCGTCGGGCTGGTCTTTTTCCAAGGCAGCAGCCGGGTCGTCGATATTGCCCGCGCCAAAAAAATCACCGCCGCACTGCCGCCGTTTGTCAGCATTGTCGCCCTTTTCGTCAACGAAAGCGCGCAAAACATCCGCCGCATCCTTGCCGAAGTGCCGATACACATCATCCAATTCCACGGCGACGAAGACGACGCATTCTGCCGTCAGTTCGACCGCCCCTATATTAAAGCCATTCGTGTTCAGACGGCATCAGACATCCGAAACGCCACCCACCGCTTCCCCGACGCTCAGGCACTGCTGTTCGATGCCTACCATTCTTCGGAATACGGCGGCACCGGACACTGCTTCAACTGGACGCTGCTGGCGGAATATTCGGGCAAACCGTGGGTGCTTGCCGGCGGGCTAACCCCTGAAAACGTCGGCGAAGCCATCCGCATCACCGGAGCTGAATCTGTCGACGTATCCGGCGGCGTAGAAGCGTCTAAAGGCAAAAAAGACCCCGCCAAAGTTGCCGCCTTTATCGCAACCGCCAACCACCTATCCCGTTAAAGCAACAAAAATTGCCGCCGGAATGACTTATAGTGGATTAACAAAAACCAGTACGGCGTTGCCTCGCCTTAGCTCAAAGAGAACGATTCTCTAAGGTGCTGAAGCACCAAGTGAATCGGTTCCGTACTATTTGTACTGTCTGCGGCTTCGTCGCCTTATCCTGATTTTTGTTAATCCACTATAATCTAAAAAATTTATGCTATTAAATCAGTAATTTCTGATGAATTTTGAAAACTTAATCCCGTCATTCCCGCGCAAGCGGGAATCCGGTTCGTTCGGTTTCGCTTGTTTTAAGTTTCGGGTAACTTCCACTTCGTCATTCCCGCGCAGGCGGGAATCCGGTTCATTCGGTTTCGCTTGTTTTAAGTTTCGGGTAACTTCCACTTCGTCATTCCCGCGCAGACGGGAATCCAGTGCGTTGAGCTTCAGCTATTTAGAATAAATTTTGAAACTCTAATCGCGTCATTCCCACGAAAGTGGGAATCCAGTTTTTTGAGTTTCAGTCATTCCCGATAAATTGCCTTAGCATTGAATGTCTAGATTCCCGCCTTCGCGGGAATGACGAATCCATCCATACGGAAACCTGCATCCCGTCATTCCCACGAAAGTGGGAATCCAGTTTTTTGAGTTTCAGTCATTTCCGATAAATTGCCTTAGCATTGAATGTCTAGATTCCCGCCTGCGCGGGAATGACGAATCCATCCATACGGAAACCTGCATCCCGTCATTCCCACGAAAGTGGGAATCCAGTTTTTTGAGTTTCAGTCATTTCCGATAAATTGCCTTAGCATTGAATGTCTAGATTCCCGCCTGCGCGGGAATGACGAATCCATCCGTACGGAAACCTGCACCACGTCATTCCCACGAAAGTGGGAATCCAGTTTCTTGAGTTTCAGTCATTTCCGATAAATTGCCTTAGCATTGAATGTCTAGATTCCCGCCTGCGCGGGAATGACGAATCCATCCATACGGAAACCTGCATCCCGTCATTCCCACGAAAGTGGGAATCCAGTTTTTTGAGTTTCAGTCATTTCCGATAAATTGCCTTAGCATTGAATGTCTAGATTCCCGCCTGCGCGGGAATGACGGCGGAGCGGTTTCTGTTTTTTCCGGTAAATACCCACAAGCTAAAATCCTGTTATTTTCACAAAAACAGAAAACCAAAACAGCAACCTGAAATTCGTCATTCCCGCGAAAGTGGGAATCCAGTTTTTTGAGTTTCAGTCATTCCCGATAAATTGCCTTAGCATTGAATGTCTAGATTCCCGCCTGCGCGGGAATGACGGCGGAGCGGTTTCTGTTTTTTCCGGTAAATACCCACAAGCTAAAATCCCGTTATTTTCACAAAAACAGAAAACCAAAACAGCAACCTGAAATTCTTCATTCCCGCGCAAGCGGGAATCCGGTTCGTTCGGTCTCGCTTGTTTTAAGTTTCGGGTAACTTCCACTTCGTCATTCCCGCGCAGGCGGGAATCCAGTGCGTTGAGTTTCAGCTATTTAGAATAAATTTTGAAACTCTAATCGCGTCATTCCCACGAAAGTGGGAATCTAGTTTTTTGAGTTTCAGTCATTCCCGAGAAATTGCCTTAGCATTGAATGTCTGGATTCCCGCCTTCGCGGGAATGACGAATCCATCCATACGGAAACCTGCACCACGTCATTCCCACGAAAGTGGGAATCCAGGACGCAAAATCTCAAGAAACCGTTTTACCTGATAAGTTTCCGCACCGACAGACCTAGATTCCCGCCTGCGCGGGAATGACGGCGGAAATCTTGTTTATATTGAATCAAAAAAACCTGCACCTTAATCAGTTGGCGGTTTAGTCCGACTTTTGGGGTGCAGATCAAGCTTTCAGACGGCATTTCCTTTAAAACTTCATTTCGAGCGCGAGGCTGAAGTTCCTGCCCGGTGCGGCATACCTTCCATAGTTGCTGTCTTCGCTGCGTCGGTTTGCCGTGCTTTCCGCAGTCTGGCGCAAGGATTCCCAAGTAACGTAGCGGTAGTTGCCGATATTGTAGATAGCCGCCCTCAAGGTCAGCCGTTTTTTCAGATTCAGATAAGCGGAAACATCTGCTGTTTTCCAAGAAGACGTAACCCTTCCTGCCGAATATCGTTTTTGATCGCCTGCCAGATAAGCAAGCTCATCAGGGTTTTTCCCTTTGGAATAGGTCAGCATAATGTTTGCGCCCCATTTCCCCTCGGGCTGGTCGTATCCGAACCCCAAAATATAACGCGACGGCTGTACCGCATCCAAAGCATAGCTGCGGAGGGACAAGTCCGGCCGGTTGGATACCGATTTCGGTTTGATGCGGTTGTACGCCAATGTGGTGTACAAACCTTCGGGCAGTTTGCCGTACACGCCGTTCCAGTCGATTTTTCCCAATATATTAATGCCTTGGAGCGACATATTTTGGGCATTGTAATAATCGCGTATATCAATCTCTGTCAATCGTCCTGTTGAATCCGGCAATTTGGTTTTTTGATCGGCAACGGCAATCATATCGGTATAGCGGTTGCGGAAGCTGCTGATTTCCAAAAAGCCGAAATCGCCCTTCCACTGCAAACCGATTTCGCGGTTGGCTGCCTTTTCCGATTTCAGGGCGGGACGCTGCCAGCCTTTCGGATAATCGTGATAAATGTCTATACCGAAAAGCTCTTGGAATGAAGGCGTTCTGAAGCCGCTGGAGGCACGGTAAGACACGGAAAAATGCCGGTTCGGTTTGAACACGATGCCGCTGTTCCACGAACGGTCAACATACCGCCCGCTGCGGACGAGTTCTTCCGACGTGGTAAAGTTTTGCCGGTCGTACCTGCCGCCCAAGCTGAAATCGAAATATTTGCCGATTGAAAAACGGTCGTTCAAAGAAATGTGGATATTGCTGCCGTTGATTTTTCTTGGCACGCATTTGCGGGAACGCAGGGTTTCGATGTAGCCGCAGACCGACCCTTCGACGACTTCGGGCTTACCCAAACGGTACTTATCTTGATTCTTTTCATCGAATCCCGTGGATTCCGAAATCCTTGCCGCATTGTGGGAAAGCTGTTCGGGGCGGGAAATCGCGTTGGAAGCATCGTAACCGAAGCCCAAAGTCAGATGGTGTTTCGTCCATTTATTTTTCAGCGATTTCTCAAACGAGGCATTCAAAACATTGTGCTGTTCGCGGTAGTGGAAACGGTCGCTGCTGTCGTAGGAATACGGTTTGTCTGCCGACGCGCGGCAGGATTTGTCCACGGCAGGATACACGGCGCAATTCAGCTTCAGCGTGTTGTTGTCGGTTGCCACGCCCTGTTTGTCAAACGACAACACCGCCTTATCCGCCCAGTTGTCAGAATACGCTTCGTTTTCATAACGGTACAGCAAACCCATACGGCGGCGGCGGTGATGTTCGTCAATAAATTTGGTGCGGGAATATTTCAAACCTATGCCCTTGACCCATTTTTCTTTGTTTTTGTCCCACTCTTCTATATTCGGCACAAAATACAAGCCGTCGCGGAAATCGTTGCCGTCGTACACCCCGCTCTTGTCGCTAAACTTTTTCGCCTCGTCCGTACTGTAATACTGTTTTTCCGTCATATCGCGGATGTCGTAACGCTGTTTGGTATCCTCAAACACACCGCCGACATAATGCCTGCCGCCGAAGCGGTAGCCCAGCTTGGCAAGCCAAGAGCCGCTGCGGTAATCCATCGGATCGGGCAATATCCTGCCGCCGCCCGTGTAAGCTTGGGCGGACAGGTTTTCGTGGCGCGCCTGCGCCTCCCGCACCATCGCTTCTTCTTCAGCACTTAAAGGCTGATTTTGTTCAATACGTTCTTTTACCCAGCGGTTGAGCTGGTTGTTCAAATATTTCCCATAGCCCGCCAATTTTGCCACGGGCTTGGATTCACTCTCGCCCTCTACTGAGAAAAATTGCCCTGTTTTATCTTTGCTTTGAATATCGTGTGTCTGGCGGAACGCGTCCAAACGGTTTATGCCGTATGCCACCCCGTCCGCAATATCGCCGTGCGGGCGCGTTTCCCGCCCTTGACGTTCGGTTCGGATTAACAGCCCTTCCCAACCGTCTTTACTGAAACCCGCGCCGAGCGACTTCATAAATTGGCGGTTTTTACTGCCGTAGGCAGTTTTTGCCTGTATTCCCCAACTTTTGCCGTCTGAAATCAGGTCTGCCGCTTCTTTGGTGCGGAAGGCGACCGCGCCGCCGAGTGCGCCGCTGCCGTGATCGGACGAACCGGCACCTTTGTCGATTTCCACCGTGCTGATGTTTTCATATTCGATTTCGTTGATTGCACCGCTGCCGCCGCGTCCGCCGTATCCACTCAACGATCCCTGCACGGTAAACGCCTGTATTTGGGCAACACCGTCAACCGAAACCGCCACACGGTTTTTATCCACGCCGCGTATCGAGTAGCCGCCGCTCGCGCCGTTGCCCTGTTCGACAACCGCCACGCCCGGATCGTAGCGCGTCAGGTCGCGGATACCGAGTACCTGTTCTTTGTTCAACGTTTCCGACGTTTTGACGATTTTGCCCAAACCGGTCGCCTCTTTCGATCGCCGTCCCACTTTGGCGGCACGGACGGTAATCTCCTTCAATGATTGACTTTGCGCCGCATCAGATGCCGCCGTTTCGGGGTTTGCCGCATATGATGGGAAAGCGGCTGCAATGGCCAAGGCGGTCAGGGTAAGCTGAAAACCGTGTTTCTTATTCATTTTTCCACCTCCTGCATATCTTTCTTCGCACCGAATACCACGCCGAATTGGGGTTTAACTTCAGGTTTTAACTGTTCGCCAACATCAGCTTCAGCTTCATTTTCAGTATCTTCAGTTATGTCAAGAGATTTCCCATCATTATTGAAAATAGTACCGCCCAATTCCGCCGCCTGCGGGCCGTAAAAGCCGCCTGTTACAAGAAGATTGTCGGCTTTGAAACTTTGAGGGTTGGTCGAACCATTTCCCGAAAGATTGATGCCGTTATCCCGAGTGCGCGCTGTCGCGTGGAAACCGTTGCCATCAATCACACCTTTTTCAATATAGAAAGCAGGTTCTACACCGTTTTTCTCCGTCAGCGTTCCGGAAATCGATTTCCCGCTGAAATCAACGGTAAATTTTGCATTTGCCGCTTTTTTATCCGCCTGATTGTCCCATTGAATGGGTTTGCTGATACGCGCTTCCCAAGTGCCGGTATAATGCGCCGTTCCGGTTTTTGGAATGTCGGCTTCTGCCGTGCGGATACCTTTCAGGAAAAGGTCGATGTCCCTGCCTTTAGGTGCTTCAGGGACGGGCAGGATGCCGTCTGAACCGCTGCCGCCTTCTTCCGGCGATTCTTCTTCGGGTTCTTCAGCTTCTTCACCTTCGTCTTCTTCGCCGCCTTCGTCTTCTACGGCTTCGTCTTCTGCGGCTTCGTCTTCCGCACCTCCTTCTTCATCGCCGATTTCGTCTTCGCCTTCTTCGCCGTTATCAACGCCTGTATCCTCTTCATCCTCCCCTTTATCTTCCGCCTTTGGTTTACTTGCCGGACGTTCGGTTTTTATCCGTCCGAGTTTCACATACGTCAGAAAATCGCAACAAGCACGGACGGTCATTTTCCTGCCGTCGGCAAGATCGATGATTTGTTCTTGGTTTACCAAAGGAATTTCACGCCCTTCGACAAGGAGTTTGTCGGGATGACCCAAATCGGGCATAGTGGAAACCGCAAACTGGCGGGCATTTTTATCAGTCGCCTCGTCAACGGAAATTTTTAGAGAATCCAAGATCTTGGTGTGTTTTTCAGACGGCAGGGCAGGATTTGTGCCTGATGCGTCTGTTTTTTGTTTGCCTGCAAATACGCCGAATACGCTGTTATCGTTGCTGATAAACCGTCCGGCAAGCTCTTCCCCCTTATCGCCGAAAAAACCGCCCTCAAGCCGCTGATCGGCATTAGCATGGAAAAACAAATGCTCCTTATTGGCATGGTTTGTCGCTAAATCAGGATTGACACTGGCACTGCCGGTAAAGCGGTTGCCGTCCAATGTTGCGGTAATGTTGTAAATGGTCAGCGGTTTTTTAGGTTCATTTGGATTATTTTTATTTTGCACATACTGATTTTTAATTAATTGACCCGTCAAAGTTTTCTTATCGAAATCAACCGTATATTCGGCAGGATGCCTTTCTCGGTCATCGGCAGTCGCAGCATAAGAAGTCGCTCCGACATTTTGACCGTAATAAGTGAGATAACCCAAATCTTCGCTAGGATCTCCTGCTTTTCCTGTTCGATGACGTATGGCATCGGTCATATATTGCCAGTTGCCGGAATATTGCACCGTTCCCGCGCTCGGTAAAGATTGGGAAGGATGTTCTCCGGAATAATATACAAAACCATCGTAGCCAAAACGATTAGAAAACTGCTTGTGATTTGAAGTCCACTCAATTTCATCTTTTCCGTTTTTAGTATATACATAACCGGCATCCACAAATTTATAACCATATTTTTTATTTTCCTTTTCCGATGTGATAATGTTTACCGTAGGATTTCGTTGATGAATTTGATCTTCAAGCTGCTGACGTTGATCTTTTTTGGAACCGTATAAAAACAGAACATCACCTTCTTTAAACGACAGCTTCTCTTCTGCTTGTTTGCTATTTGGAAAATCATTGCCATCCTTATCAGAAGTTGCGATATTCCGCCTCAACAACCGCATTGCCGCACCGACGGCGGGCCGGTTGACCGGCGTGGTTTCTATAGAAGGTTTGGCAGGAGGCGGAGTAGGAACGTCCGCAGAATCGGACGGTTTGGAATCTGACGGGGTTTGCGCGGTCGGCGTTGGTTTGGCAACAGGCTGCACGCCGAAATTGCCGCCACAGGCTGCCAGCATCAACGGCAGCAAGGCAATGCTGAAATAATTCAGTTTACGCATCTCTACTTCACTTATAAGTTGATAATAAGTGTCATTATACTTATATATGGATATAATATAAATTATTTTTTATTAAAAAATGCCGTCTGAAACCAAGTTCAGACGGCATTTAAAGCAATAATTTCAGAAGAAATCAAAATTTGTGAATCATACCCAGAGTTGCGGCAGTCCGTTCGACCTTACCTTTTTGATTGTCAGCAAAGCGTGTATTTCCGCCGACACGCAAATGGGCAACTTGCGCGCGCAAACCGGTGCGTTTGCTGAAATTGTAATCACCGCCCACGACAATCTGGTCAAACTTGTCGACATAAGTCGCACCCGTGCCCACACCTTTTGCCGCCCAGCCATGTGCATAAGAAACGCGCGGAACAACGTTACCCATTTTGTAACCTAAAGTTACCGCAGCATCGACCACTTTTACGGCTTCATTCTTTTCCGTATCCTTAGTGATGTCCGTACCTTTATAGGTATTGAACCCATCCGTAAAATAGCTCAAGTATTTATTGGCGGTTTCAAATCCCTTGGCATACTGCACACCCGCTCCGACAAACAGATTGTTGCCGTTGTAATAGCTTTCAACCTTGGCAATCTGAGCCGGTTTGGATGCTCCGTTTTGACTGTACGCGCCCTTATAGTGTCCGTAAGCGACATTGGTCGTAAAACCGGCATTTGAATAGCTCGCTCCGACGGTATAACGCTCTTTAGACGGTTTTTCATGTTTGTATTTGTCTTCGGCATCAAAATTATCGCGCGGCGAATAGCTGGCCGTTACCTTGAAACCGCTAAACGACGGGCTGTCGTAACGGACGGCGACCTTGCGCTCGCCGGTACGGGTAAATATCCCCAAACCTACCGCATTGTTTTTATACAGCCATGTGTCGATGGTATCCATCTCATTCAACACACTGCTTAAATGTCCGGCACGAAACTTACCGAATCCGCCCTCCAAACCGATAAACGAATCACGGGTGGCAAATTTCTGACTCTCCCCGCTGATGGCGGTTTTCTGTTCGATCTGCCAAACAGCCTTCAAGCCGTCGCCGAGATTCTCGCTGCCCTTAAAGCCGATACGTGAACCGTTGTCGTGAATCGATACGGAAGTCGCACTTTTTTCCGTGCCTTGCGTACCTTTAATCTTGACCTGCCCTGCCGTAATACCGCTTTTAACCTGACCATACAGCGTTACGTCGGCAACGGCAGCCACAGGCAAGGCAGCCAAACAAACTGCCAATACTGATTTTTTCATATTGTTACTCCTCTTCAATAAATTAAATTATGCCAATAGCCTGTTCATGCTAACTGGCTTTTGATGGTTATGCAACTCTAAAAGACTTAAAATCTCGCAGAATATTCTTGTAAAATCGGATATAACCCGACAGAAAGACCGCCAAATGACAACATACGGGCAAACCGCCGCCGAAACATCTCCATCAAACAAAATGCCGTCTGAAACACGTTCAGACGGCATTTTTGCATCGATCCCGACAGGATTTGAAGCCGTAGGGGAATCAGATTGTCCTTTAAGGGTTTACAAACCCAGCTCGCGCAGGAAGCGGATGTCGTCCGCCCAACCGGATTTGACTTTGACCCAGACTTTCAAAAACACTTTGGTATCAAACAGTTTTTCCATATCCAACCGCGCTTCGGTGGAAATTTTCTTCAAACGCTCCCCGCCTTTGCCGATTAAAATCGCCTTTTGGCTTTCCTTATCGACCAAAACCGCGATATAGATGCGGTTCAAACCGTCTTCCTCTTCAAACTGCTCCACTTCGACGTTCATCGCATAAGGCAATTCCTCGCCCAAATAGCGGAAGAGTTTTTCACGCACGATTTCCATCGCCAAAAAACGCGCCGATTTGTCCGTAACCATGTCTTCGGGATACATCGGCACGCTTTCGGGCAGATACGGCTTAATCAGCTCCAACAGGTTGGCAATCCGCAATCCGTGTTTCGCACTGACCGCCTCCGCCGCCGCAAATTCAAATTCGGCGCGCACTTGGGCAACAAACGCCTCCAGCGCGTAACGGTCTTTCGCCTTGTCCTTATCGATTTTGTTGACCACCAAAACCACAGGCGTGTGCTTGGGCAGTTGTTTCAACACGACGCGGTCGGCATCGGTAAAGCGCATCGCCTCCACGACGAAAACCACCACATCCACGCCTCCGAGTGCCTCGGTAACATTTTGATTCAGCCTGTCGTTGAGCGCGTTGCGGTGGTCGGTTTGAAAACCAGGCGTATCGACAAACACAAACTGCGCGGTATCGTCGGTATAAATCCCCGTTACGCGGTTGCGCGTCGTCTGCGCCTTTTTGCTGGTGATGCTGATTTTCTGACCGATCAGATGATTCATCAGCGTTGATTTGCCCACGTTCGGACGGCCGACAATCGCCACGAAGCCGCAACGGTATCCGTCGGCGGCGCGTTCCCCTGCAAGGAAGGTTTCAATATCCATATTCGCTTTCATATCCATATTTCAGACGGCATATTCACGCGCCGCCTCATTTCTTTTTCTTCTTCAGCGGCAGCTTCTCTTCCAGCCATTTCAAAGCCTCTTTCGCCGCCTCCTGTTCCGCCGCCTTGCGGCTCGTCCCTTTGGCACGGCACACGAAACCCAGTTCGCCCAAATCGCAGGAAACCACAAACATACTGTCGTTGGCATGGCCGATTTGCTCTTCGATACGGTATTTCGGCAAAGCAAAGCGGCGCGCCTGCAACGCCTCCTGCAAAGCAGTTTTGCCGTCTTTTGCCTGATTTTGGAAATCGGCACGCCGGACGCGATCGGCAAACAAATGGCGCACCACCTTTTCCGCCGTGTTGAAATCGGCATCGAAGCTGACGGCGGCAAACATCGCCTCCATCGCGTCCGCCAGTATCGAAGGCCGTCTGAAGCCGCCGCTTTTCAACTCGCCCGCCCCCAAGTACAGGCCGTCGCCGACATTCATTTCCGCCGCCATTTCCGCCAGCACGCCCTCATTGACCAGACTTGCCCTCAACCGCGACAACTCGCCCTCGGTCAACTTCGGAAACGCATCAAACAGCATCCGCGCCACCGTATAATTCAAAATCGAATCGCCGACAAACTCAAACCGCTCGTTGTGCTTCGCATGATGGCTCCTGTGCGTCAAAGCCTGCCGCAAAAGCGAAATATCGCGGAACGAGTAGCCCAGTTTCTTCTGTATCGCCGCGTGTGCCTGCTGTTTCAAAACATCGTCTTTCATTACCGTCTTCCGCAAAAAACAGCCCGAATGCGTTTCCATACTCCAAAAATACAGAAACACCTTAAGGCTGCAAACGGCGCACATTGTACCACCAAACCGCCGCCGTCTGCCGACAACGCAAGAATCGTGGTAAAATCCGTAAGTTTTCTCCCAACGTATTCCCGCAATGAACGCATTTGCACAAGCACTTTCCTCGGCACTCGACCGCTGCATCGCCACCAACACCATCGCCAAACAAAACCAGCCCGTCGGCTTCCTCTACCGCGAAGCCCCCGTTTTTGAAAACGACAGCGGCTGGCGTTTCTTCAGCGGCGACGAGACCGACGAATACACCGACGACCCCGACAACTTCAGCATCGTCAGCCTCGCCGACATCACCAAAACCAACCCCGAAACCGCCGCACTGCTTTCCCAACCCGAAGGCAGCGCATGGGAGCTTGCCGAAGACGGCACATTCCAAACCGTTGCCGACTGGCAACCTAAGGACTGACCCTTCAGACGGCATTCCGAAACCTCCGAATACCAAAGGACACCCAATGAACACCATCGCCCCCAACCTCGACGGCAAACACCTCCGCATCGGCATCGTACAGGCACGTTTCACCAACGAAATCGGCAGCGAAATGCTCAAAGTCTGCTGCCGCACCCTCCAAGAATTGGGCGTGGCAGACGAAAACATTACCGTCGCCACCGTACCCGGCGCACTTGAAATCCCCATCGCGCTGATGAACTTTGCCTCTTCCGAAAAATTTGACGCACTGATTGCCATCGGCGTCGTCATCCGTGGCGAAACCTACCATTTCGAGCTGGTTTCCAACGAATCCGGAGCAGGCGTCAGCCGCGTCACACTCGACTACAACATCCCGATTGCCAATGCCGTCCTGACCACGGAAAACGACGCACAGGCAATCGAACGGATTGAAGAAAAAGCCTCGGATGCCGCCAAAGTCGCCGTAGAATGCGCCAACCTCGTCAACCTGCTGCTCGAAGAACAGTTTGAAGACGAAGAATAACAAACAGGGCGTACACCAATACGCCCTTTCCGTTTCAGACGGCATACCGTGCCGCCCAACCGTTTCAAGGAAAAATCATGAAAACAGCCCGCCGCCGTTCCCGCGAGCTTGCCGTACAAGCCGTTTACCAATCCCTTATCAACCGAACCGCCGCACCCGAGATTGCTAAAAACATCCGCGAAATGCCCGACTTTGCCAAGGCAGACGAAGAATTGTTCAACAAACTTTTCTTCGGCACGCAAACCAATGCGGCAGAGTACATCCAAAAAATCCGCCCGCTGCTCGACAGGGACGAAAAAGACCTCAACCCCATCGAACGCGCCGTCCTGCTGACCGCCTGCCACGAGCTTTCCGCCATGCCCGAAACGCCCTACCCCGTCATTATCAACGAAGCCATCGAAGTTACCAAAACCTTCGGCGGTACGGACGGGCACAAATTTGTCAACGGCATCCTCGACAAACTCGCTGCCCAAATCCGCCCCGACGAGCCCAAACGCCGTTGATGCATCACAAATTTAAAGAAAGTTCTATGTCCTTATTTCTGCTTTCTTTGTTTCGTCATTCCCACGCAGGTGGGAATTTGGTTTTTTGAATTTTGGGTATTTCAAATAAATTCTGAAACTTCAATCTCGTCATTCCCGCGCAGGCGGGAATCCGGTTTTTTGAGTTTCTGCCATTTTTGATAAATTCTGGTCGCATCGAATTTCCGGATTCCTGCCTTCGTGGGAATGGCGAAATTTGAAAATTGTGGGAATTTATCGGAAATAACCGAAAAAACGCCGTTGACGTATCAAGCAGTCAGCAACACAAATGCCGTCTGAAAAACCTTTCAGACGGCATTTTGTTTCCAGCCCCATCAATACTGTACAGTCCAGCCGATTTCGCCGCCCGCGCGCATCGGGACAAGTTCGCCGTCGCCGTAAGGAACGCTTGCGGGGACGGTTTGGCTTTGTTTGACAAGGGTAATCGTGTCGGTGTTTTCGGGAATGCCGTAGAACCTTGCGCCGTTTTTCGAGGCAAAGGCTTCGAGTTTGTCCAACGCGCCTGCTTTTTCAAATACTTCGGCGTAAAGCTCGATGGCGGTCATCGCGCTGAACATACCGGCGCAGCCGCAGGCATTTTCTTTGGCGGATTTGGCGTGCGGCGCGGAATCTGTGCCGAGGAAGAATTTGTGCGCCTTCTCGCCGGTAACGGCGGCGACCAATGCCTGACGGTGGGTTTCGCGTTTGAGTACGGGCAGGCAGAAATGATGGGGGCGCACGCCGCCGACCAAGAGATCGTTGCGGTTGAGCAAGAGGTGTTGCGGGGTAACGGTGGCGGCTACGTTGTCGCCCGCTTCCAAAACAAGGCGGGCGGCTTCGGCGGTGGTGATGTGTTCGAACACGACTTTAAGATTCGGCACTCGCGCCAAAACGGGTTTCATCACGCGCTCGATAAAGGCGGCTTCGCGATCGAAAATATCGATTTCGGGGTCGGTTACTTCGCCGTGAACGAGGAACAGGATGTCCTGTTTTGCCATTTCTTCCAAAACGGGGATGAGTTTGAACAGGTCGGTTACGCCGGAATCGGAATTGGTCGTCGCGCCGGCGGGATAGAGTTTGAAAGCGACGATGCCGGCGGCTTTGGCTTCACGTACAAGTTCGGGCGTTGCTTGGTCGGTCAGGTAAAGCGTCATCAGCGGCTCAAACGCGCTGCCTTCGGGCAACGCCGCCATAATGCGCGCTTTGTAGGCAAGCGCGTCGGCAACGCTGACGATGGGAGGTTTAAGGTTGGGCATGATGACGGCGCGCCCCATTTGGCGGGCGGTATAAGGCACAACGGCTTTGAGCGCGTCGCCGTCGCGCAGGTGCAGGTGCATATCGTCGGGTCGGATAATGGTCAGGGTTTGCATGGTTTTCCTTTGTTTTATTTGAATGTTCAGACGGCATGCCGACTTTATGCCGTCTGAAGTTAGGGAAGAATTAGGGATTTCCCATTATGGGAACGGTGCGTTAGGTTCAAAACTGCCTGTACGGGTAAATCCGGGGAATCGGCGGTTTGTGCGGTCAATACGGTTTCTTCGGAGCTACCCGATTCCCGCCAGGCATAGCTGATTTGCCTGGTTTCAAACGGTGTCTGCACCGACTGTTCTGCCCTTAATTCCAAATTTTTATTTTGCGGCGGATGTCGGACAAGCCCTGAGAAACGTTCCAAAAGTGCGGCAGCGTCAGCATATTTGGCTTTAACGCTGCAACTGTTGTCACTCAGGCTCAGATAATAGACACCGCCATCCTGTTCAAGCATCCACAATGCCCGTGCATCGGGCTCTGCAACCTCTGGTCCCATGTGTAACGTTTCATCCTTGCCCACAAGGGTAAAACGACCGGCATCGGCAAACTTGGAAACCGGTTCAAAACCGCCCTGCGTCGATACGCAGGCATTCCGGAACAAATCGACGGCAATGCGCGCAAAGCTTTGTCGATCCTCGTCGGAAGGTTGATTTTTGGCACTGCATGCAGCAAAAATAAAAGTTACAAACAACATAATCGGGCGGATTATCCGCATTTCAGACGGCATTTATTTGTGCTTGACGACCAGCGTGAACACGCCGTCCTGCTCCGAAGCATCCAGCAGCACATGACCGGTTTGGCGGCAGAACGCCTCAAAATCCCCGGGCGCGCCGCCGTCGGTTGCCAGAACGGTCAACACGTCGCCCTGCTGCATTTGCGCCAAAGCCTTTTTCGCCCGCAAAATCGGCAGGGGACATTTCAATCCGGTTACGTCTAAAGTTTCGCTGTTCATCGTTTGTACCGTTTAAAAAATGGGAATCGGGGGGAGATTATACCCCAGTTGCTTGCAGCCCCCTTTGCCAACCCATAAAATAACGCCGTTTTCAATTTGGAGAAACTTATGCGCCGCACCGCCCTCCTGCTGCTCGCACTCGCCGCCGGCACGTCCCTCGCTGCCGGCTTCAGCCAAAAAGACACGCCGATCAACACCCGCTACCGCGAAACGCCCGAAGAAGCCGCCGCCCGCGAATTTAAAGAACATACCGCCAAACTGCCGCCGCTGCCCGATACGCACTCGGACGGCTGGTTCGACATTTATGTGGATGAAAATTACGGCAAACAGCCGAAAATCCTGCTCGACAGCCTGCAAATTATGCCCGCACCCGACGGCAGCATCCGCTACATTCTCAATATCCGCTCCGACAAAGGCTACGACAACCTGACTGCCGAAGGCATATTCTGCGCCCGCTCATCCATCCGTTTCGGCAACGACAAACTTTCCTCCTACAAAGTATTCGGATACGGCGATACGGTCAACCGCCGTTGGATACAGCCCCGAAACGCCGAATGGAAACCGATAGGCGGTACATTAAGCCGCAACGATGCACTGCGCACCGTCCTGTATCAGGCATTCTGCGAGGGCGGCGTACCCGCCGACACACAAGGTTTGGTACAACGCCTAAAAGAACGTGCCGGACGCTATGCCCCGTCGATGAAGCCGCACGACAAATAACCAGACACAAAAATGCCGTCTGAAACATTGGTTTCAGACGGCATTCGCATTATCAGGCATCATGCGGCGGCAACTTTGTCCTGACGGAGCAACAACGTAATCAAACTGCTGATTCGCTGCTTCATCTCACGCCGGTCGACAATCTGGTCGATTGCGCCTTTTTCCAGTAAAAACTCGGCACGCTGGAAGCCTTCCGGCAAGGTTTCCCGTACAGTCTGTTCAATAACGCGCGGTCCCGCAAAACCGATTAGGGCATTGGGTTCAGCCAATACGACATCGCCCAAGAAAGCAAAGCTGGCGGATACGCCGCCCATGGTCGGATCGGTCAATACCGATATAAACGGCAGGCGTTTTTCCGTCAATAAGTGCAGCGCGGCACTGGTTTTCGTCATCTGCATCAATGAGTTCACACCCTCCTGCATACGCGCGCCGCCGGAAGCCGCCACGCAGACAAACGGACAATTATCGGCAACCGCACGGCGGACGCCCTGTACGAAACGCTCGCCCACAACCGAACCCATCGAACCGCCGATAAAGCGGAATTCAAACGCGGCAACGACGACGGGCAAACCGTTCATCTTGCCTTTCATCACCACCAAAGCATCATCTTCCCCTGTCAGCTTGCGTGCCGCCCCCAAACGGTCGGGATATTTTTTACTGTCTTTAAATTTCAAAGGATCGGTCGGTTTGACATTACCCGCAACTTCCTCCCTGCCTTCCTCATCCAAAAGCAGGTTCAAACGCTGGCGCGCCGATAACGGATTGTGGTGATTGCATTTCGGACAAACCTGATTGTTCTGCTGCAACTCGGTAGAATAAACAGTTGCCGAACAAGACGGGCATTTGTGCCATAGACCCTCGGGAACATTGGAAGAACCGTCTTTTCCGCGATTCTTGATTTTGGGTGGCAGGATTTTATCTAACCAGCTCATGGACAACTCCTAAAATATTCAGGATGAGGAACCGCCGTCAGCGCACGGCATCCTTCAACTCTTTTATCAAAGCACCGACGGCGGCAGCCTCGTTGCCTGTATTGTTTTCGATTTCTTTCACAATCCGGCTGCCAACAATAACTGCGTCGGCAACCCGACCGATTTTGCGTGCACTTTCCGCATTGCTGATACCGAAACCGACACCGATGGGAATATCAATATACTGACGCAAATACTCTATTCTACTCGAAACTTCATCCGTATCCAAACTTGCCGCACCCGTTACCCCTTTGAGCGATACATAATAGACGAAACCACCTGCAAATTGTGCAATGGTCTTAATACGCCGTTCAGTCGTTGTAGGTGCAATCAGGAAAATACAGTCAACCCCGTTATCCTTCAGCTCGCGATAGAGCGGATCGATGGTTTCGACAGGGGAATCCACCGTCAACACCCCGTCCACACCCGCCTTTGCGGCCTCTTGTGCAAACTCCCGATAACCCATCTTATGTATGGGATTCAAATACCCCATCAAAACAACCGGCGTTTGAGTATCGGTTTCACGAAACCTTCTGACAACATCCAAGACATCGCGCAGAGAAACACCGTTTGCCAACGCCCGTTCCGCCGCACGCTGAATAACCGGCCCGTCCGCCATCGGATCGGAAAACGGTACGCCCAACTCTAAAATATCCGCACCGTTTGCAACCATACTGTGCATTATTGCCAAAGTCACCCCAATATCCGGGTCTCCAACCGTAATATAAGGAATCAATGCCTTTTCACCGTTTAAAGCGGCAAAAGCCTGCCGGATTCTGCTCATTTGTCTCTTCCATCCTATCGGCAAATATGCCGTAAAACACAATCGGTAAATTTTTCCCAGTATAGCATTTGCGGTACGGATAAGCGAATACGGAAAATGAAAACCGGGAAAGATTATGCCGTGCAGTTTTTTGTTTCTCAAAATTCCCCGCTCTTCCGAAACCTGCCCTTCAGGTCAGTCAAATCGGATTTTGCACGGGCGGGCACATTGCAAATCCAGGCGGCGCACGGCAGGCAACACCGCGTATCGGCACTTCCGCAACAAGGCGCGTAAAAAAAGACGCTGTAAAACACAGCGTCTTCTCATCTTGGCGGAGTAAGAGGGATTCGAACCCTCGATGCAGGTTGACCCCACATGCTTCCTTAGCAGGGAAGTGCCTTCAGCCTCTCAGCCATTACTCCTAAGGAAGCTGTAACTATAATCAACTTTCCCGATACCGTCAAGGAAAAACAGAAAGCAAATATTAATCTTTTGAAATAAAATAAGATTTACCCTGATTATACCCAATCAGGCACTTCTTTTCTTCCTGAATGGAAATATTCCTGACCGCCACATCCTTAAGCAAAATGCTTTTGTGCATCCTGTTTGATTTCCTGAAACCACGCGTCTTCAGGAAAACGTGCAAGTGCCGCATCCAATGTTGACAGCAGGTTTTGCGACAGGGCTTTGGTCAGGTATTCCTCCTCGTTGGCTTCTGCCGCTTTGTCGGGCTGTTGTGCCAAACCGTCGGCACGGGCTTTGTGTCCGTGTGCCAAATAGTTGAGGGCGGTAATTTTCTGCGCCCAAAGCTGCGGTATATCGGGATTGTCTTCAATCATGACGGAAAGGATGGATACGGCGGTCGCCAGCCTGCCGCCGTTCATTCTAAGGTCGAGGGAACGGTTGGGCGGCAGGGTGCTGAGTATTTCTGCCATTCTGAACCAAAATTCGCCGCTAGCTTCGTCGGGTGCGTTCAATTTGAGCATTTCATAGTGAACCTCCTGATCGTCGTTTTGCACGAGACCCCATACTTCGGCAAGGATTTTTTGTTCTTCCCGGCTCAAGTGTTGCCACTTTTCAATATGTTGCTGCATATCTTTTCCCTTTGAACCTGTTTTATACGGTCTGAAATACAGCGCGAACCCTGTCCAAATCTTCCTGCGTATCTACGCCGGCGGCGGGGGCTTCTTTGGCGGTTTCGACGGCGATGGGATAACCGTGCCACAGGACGCGCAGCTGTTCCAGCGATTCGATGGTTTCCAGCGGCGAAACGCTCATTTCGGCGTAGCGTTGCAGAAAACCGGCGCGGTAGGCGTAGATGCCGATATGGCGCAGGACGGCGGTTTCAGACGGCATTTCGCGTTTTCCTGCACGCATTGCATCGCGCGGATAGGGAATCGGGGCGCGGCTGAAGTAGATGGCGTTGCGGTTTTTGTCGAGGACGACTTTGACGACGTTGGGATTCATAAACTCGTCAAAATCGTGCAATTCGTGCGCCGCGGTCGCCATTTGCACGTTGTTTTCCACCAAGACTTCGGCGGTGCGGTCGATGAGTTCGGGTGCAATCAGCGGCTCGTCGCCCTGTACGTTGACAACCACCAGATGCTGCGGCAGCTTCAGCGCGGCGGCGGCTTCGGCAAGGCGCGTCGTGCCGCTTTCGTGCCGGTTTGAAGTCATAACGACTTCGACTCCGTGCGCCTGACAGGCCGTCTGAATATCAGGATGGTCGGTGGCGACGACGACGCGCGCGGCTTTACTTTTTGCCGCCTGTTCGGCAACGCGCACGACCATCGGTTTGCCGTGGATGTCCGCCAAGGCTTTTCCGGGCAGGCGCGATGAATCCAACCGTGCCGGAATCAATACGACAAATTCGGTCATGCTTTGAGTTCCTCTTCGCTCAACGCTCGTGCTTCGTTTTCCAGCATATAGGGGATGCCGTCTTTAATCGGATACGCCAGCTTGGCTTGACGGCTCCACAACTCTTGTTTGTCCTGATGATATTCCAGCCTGCCTTTGGTAACGGGACAAACGAGGATGTCTAAGAATTTTTTTTCCATAGGGTCTCTTTCGAGTTTATAGTGGATTAACAAAAATCAGGACAAGGCGACGAAGCCGCAGACAGTACAGATAGTACGGAACCGATTCACTTGGTGCTTCAGCACCTTAGAGAATCGTTCTCTTTGAGCTAAGGCGAGGCAACGCCGTACTGGTTTTTGTTAATCCACTATAATAGTTTAATCAATCGGATGCCCTCTGCAATATTTCAGGCGGCTATTATTTATTTCTGATGCCTTTTCCCAAGCTGTCCGGCTTGTTTACAGCCCGCATCGGGATTTTTACCGCCGCAGATGATGCGTCGCAACTCTTCCGTAAACTCGGGCAGATGATGTCGCGCGATTTTCCCTGACAATGCAGTCCAAGATACCGCTATTTCACTCATCGATTTCTTGATTAAGCGCGGATTTTTGGCAACGACGGACTGACCGACAGGCGAACCGTAAAAGGCAATCATGCCGTCAATTTCTTCTTGCGTATATATCTCACGGGCATTCTTCAATAAAGTATTGCGGACAGCCTGTTTCACTTCGGGCGTAATCAAATCTTTCAAAACATTCTCACGATAGCGGTTAAAGGCTTTTGCCGCCTGATCTTTTTTCTCTTTCGACATTTCGGCAAGGGCTTTGTCCGCATACGGTTTAAATCCGGCATTAAAGCCCTCAATCATATTTTTTTCTATATCTCGGTCAAAATTCTGCGTATCCAGCCAACGCTCCAGCGACGCGTCGCTGGGCGGGGCGGCAAAAGCATTGGTGCATACGAATGCGGCGGCAAGCAGTAAGGTTTTCAGTTTCATCAAAGACTCCTCCGGACTGGAAATTTCGTTTTTAAAACATCAATCACCGCGTGACACAAGACAACGCCTGATGCGCGGTCGAGTGTGGGCATATTTTCCACAATCAAACCATTATTTCTGCAACTCAATCAATTGGATACCGCATTGATGGGTTGACGGTGCAGGAACGGCTTCATAATCCTTGCCTGCTTCGGGTTTAAACGTCAAAGTACCGGCATCACAGCTGAGATACCGTTTATAAACTGTGTTTCCCTGTGCATTTTTCATGACATGGGCGGGCGCGTTAATCGTATTTTTCAAAGCAATTTCCACATTTGCCGGAACGATAAACTCTTTGAAAAATGCGTTTGAACCGATATTGTTGAATTGTGAAGGATTTTTACTGAATTCAGATTCAGGCATACCGATGCTTTCATTCCCTTTCAGATGGAAAAGGGATGCCATGCTCTGTCCCATACCGCCGCCTACGACGACTTTTTCCGCTTTGCCTTTGGGATCGATGGTTAAAACAGTGGGTCTGCCGTTTTGTCCGTACAGGCGGATGCGCGCATCGCTCGACGGATTATATGGCTTGTTTGCCGATGACAATTCGGTGCTGACACACGCCGAAACAGACAAGGCAACAGCACATAACATCATTATTTCTTTCATTTTTTTCTCCAAAAATCAAAATAAGGGTACTCAGGATAAAACACTTAGCTTTCAGACGGCATCTTGTTTTTTTTTCAAACGTGCCAACACAAACGCCGCCAAATCAGGTTCGATTATCGCACAAACCGGCAGCACCCAAACATTATCGGTGCAAATGCCGTCTGAAAATTTGACCGCATCTTTTTCAGTTACCAGCACCACATCGGCAGGCGGCAAATCCCGATTGGAAATATTGGCATGGTCGGGCAGAGCAACCGTTTGGTCAAGGCGGATGCCCATGTGTATCAGAGTATCGAAGAAACGCTGCGGTCTGGCGATACCGGCAACCGCTGCGACGCGCTTCCCTGACAATGTCGAAATATCCAGTTTTTCAGACGGACGGTTCAAACGGTAAACCGCACCCACCTCAATACGGCTGCCGAACAAATGTTCAGACGGCATAAAACCATCCGCCGCCCTGCCGCCGACCACCACCGCATCCACGCTTTCCAATCTCGACAAAGGTTCACGCAAATTGCCGTTGGGCAGCAAGTCCAAATCCGTACGCCCCGTATCCGCCGCCGGAAACACCACGATTTCCACATCCCGCTGCAGGGCGTAATGCTGCAAACCGTCGTCCGCCACAATCAGTCCGATGTCGGGATGCGCCGCCAGCAACGCCCTGCCTGCCTCCGCACGGCTGCTGCCCACAGCCGTCGGCGCACCGGTTTTGCGGAACAGCAGCAAAGGCTCATCGCCCGCATCTTCCGCTCGGCTCTCGGCATTCAATACATGAACTGCCTTGCTCTTGCGCCCGTAGCCTCGGCTGATGATGCCGACCTTGACGCCCTTTTCCTGCAAACCCGACACCAGCGCGGCAACAATCGGCGTTTTCCCCGTCCCACCCGCGTGAATATTGCCGACCACGACCACAGGCACGGACAGCTTTTCGCTTTGCCGTTTTCCCGATAAAAAATCCGCCCGCCGTTTTGCCGCAATTTTGGCAAACAGCCCGGAGAGCGGCTTAAGCAGAAAAGACAAAACCGGATAAGGTTTTTGCCAATGCCGTTCGATAACGGTATGAAATTTGAAACAATTCGGCATATTCGATACAAATCCTCGAAGCAAAATCAGCCCGGGGCATTAATCATGCGTACCCGATACAGACCCACCTATAAACAACGCGAAGACCAAACCGATAAGCGAACCAATCAGGTAAATAAGCAACTGCGCTTTACAGAAATTGGCGCGGTTCGGGTTGCCTCTGCCGAACACCCAAACAAAAATTGACCAAAGGAAGCATGAAAACAATCATCGTCAACACCCACTGCCCTGTCGTCATGACGGGAGGCGGTTTGTTTTGAAGTCTCGGGCATATCGCCAATATGATAACGGACAGGTTTCATCTCTTTCATTTTCCAGTATCTTTCATTTATCAATCTGACAGCAAAATGCCGCCTGAAAACAGTTCAGACGGCATTTTAACCGCAAACGGCTTACAGCTTCCATCCGCCCAGCTTGGCGGCGTAGGCTTCCAAGTCTGCAATCGGACGGGTTGCCACGCCGCTTTCCATCGCCGCTTTGGCGGCAGCCGTAGCGACGCGCGGCAGCAGGCGGGAATCGAACGGGGTCGGAATCAGGTATTCCGCGCCGAATTCGAATTTCTTACCGTAAGCGGCAACCACTTCTTCAGTTACCTCTTCCATCGCCAAATCCGCCAAAGCATACACGCAGGCGCGTTTCATTTCTTCGTTGATGGTGGTCGCGCCGACATCCAACGCGCCGCGGAAGATGAACGGGAAGCACAATACATTGTTGACTTGGTTCGGGAAGTCGGAGCGGCCGGTGCCGATAACCACGTCCGAACGGGTTTCTTTTGCCAGCGGCGGCAGGATTTCCGGATTCGGGTTGGCCATAGCGAACACGATGGGTTTTTCGTTCATCGTATTCAACATTTCAGGCGTCAGCAGGTTCGCGCCGGAGAGTCCCAAGAAGATGTCTTTGCCTTTAACCGCATCGGCCAATACGCGCTGGCCGTTGTCTTCAATGGCGTAGAACTGTTTGGACTCATCCATGCGGTCTTTGTCTTCGCGGGTTTGGTAAATCACGCCTTTGGAGTCGCAAACGGTTACGTTTTCGCGTTTCAAGCCCAAATCCAGCAGTTGGTTCAGGCAGGCAATCGCGGCCGCACCTGCGCCGGAACACACCAAGGTCGCTTCTTCGATTTTGCGGCCGGTAAAACGCAGGGCGTTCAATACGGCGGCGGCGGTGATGATGGCGGTACCGTGCTGGTCGTCGTGGAATACGGGGATTTTGCAGCGTTTGCGTAATTCGCGTTCGATGTAGAAACACTCGGGCGCTTTGATGTCTTCGAGGTTGATGCCGCCGAAAGTCGGCTCTAAAGCGGCGATGATGTCCACCAGTTTTTGCGGGTCTTTTTCGTCGATTTCGATGTCGAACACATCCACACCGGCAAATTTTTTGAACAATACGCCTTTGCCTTCCATCACGGGTTTGCCCGCCAGCGCGCCGATGTCGCCCAAGCCCAAAACGGCCGTACCGTTGGAAATAACGGCGACCAAGTTGCCTTTGGCGGTGTATTTGTAGGCAGTTTGCGGATCGGCATGGATTTCCATACAAGGAGCGGCTACGCCAGGAGAGTACGCCAACGCCAAATCTTTAGAAGTGGCCAGAGATTTGGTTGGGGTAACGGAGATTTTGCCCGGCACGGGGAATTCGTGGAACTGCAGGGCGGCTTCTTTCAATGAGTTTTCCATGTGTCAATCCTGTTGCGAGAAAAAGATTTGAATCGAACTGTCCGAAACACTTTCGAGACATTGGGTTACGGGCGGTTCGTTAATATTGCCGACGCATCCTGCCTTGTAACTGAACGTAATTCTATCATGCCGAAAGTTTGGCGCATACCGCCATTTTCACCTGCGGCACTGCCGTTTGATTTTCGGTGCGGGCGGATGCGCTTGTTTCAATATTTGCCGCATCAACAGCCGAAATGTCTGTCCAACACTTTTTCTATGGTATTTCTGACTTCATCCAAGCTGCGGTTACTGTCGATAACGGCGTAACGTTCCGGACAGGCGGCGGCACGGTTCAGATAAACGCTGCGCACACGCATGAAGAAATCCGCCTGCTCCTGCTCGAAACGGTCTTTCTCGCGCGACTGTCCGATACGTGCCATCGATACTTCCAGCGGCACATCCAACAGCAGGGTCAAATCGGGGCGCAAACCGCCCTGCACCCAATGTTCCAATATTTCAATGTCTTCAGACGGCATCCCCCGCCCGCCGCCCTGATAGGCGAAGGTCGCATCGGTAAAACGATCGGACACGACATGGATGCCGTCTGAAAGCGCGGGCAATATCACGTCTTCAATATGCTGCATTCTGGCGGCGAACATCATCAGTGTTTCCGCACGCAAACCGGCTTTGGTTTCAGGGTTGAGCAGGATTTCGCGCAAAGCCTCACCGACCGGCGTTCCGCCCGGCTCGCGCGTGAACAGCACGGGCAGCCCCCTCCGTTCAAACCATGCTTTGATGACGGCAAGGTTGGTGGATTTTCCGGCTCCGTCTATGCCGTCCAAAGTGATGAATTGAGGCTTCATATTGGTTTTCCCAACAAGGGTATGCCGTCTGAAAACACAAACTTTTCAGACGGCATGGTTTATTTTTTCAAAATATATTTGCGGACGGCGGCGTTGTGTTCGGTCAAATCATGGCTGAACTGGCTCAAGCCCGTGCCGTCCATTTTGGACACGAAATACAGGTATTTTTCGCCGGACGGATGGGCGGCGGCATCAAGCGCCGCCTTGCCGGGCAGCGCAATCGGGGTTGGCGGCAGACCGCCGCGCGTGTAGGTGTTGTACGGCGTGTCGCGGCGCAGGTCGGCTTTACGGATTTTGCCCTTGTATGCCGCACCCATGCCGTAAATCACGGATGGGTCGGTTTGCAGGCGCATACCGATTTTCAGGCGGTTGACGAAGACGGAAGCGACATGGTCGCGGTCGGCTTCATGCCCTGTTTCCTTTTCGACCAGGCTCGCCATAATCAGCATTTCATAAGGGTTTTTATAAGGCAGCCCGTCCTGCCTGCTTTCCCATGCCTCATTCAGGCGGCGTTGCATCGCCTTGTAGGCGGTTTGGTAAATCCGCAAATCGCTGCCGCCCGCATCGATTTCGTAGCTGTCGGGGAAAAACTGCCCTTCAGGATTGCCGCTGAAGGCATCGGGGGCAACTTCCGCCATCAGTTTTTCATTGCTCCACCCTTTGGTGTCGTGTCCGATGTCGGGCGTTGCGTCGATGACTTTCCTCATATGCGAAAAACGCGACCCTTCAATAATCTGTACAGTAACCAAATCCGGCCTGCCGCCGCGCATTTTCTGCAAAATATCCCAAGCCGACACTTCCGAAGGAAGCCTGTACGTCCCCGTATGCAGCCTGTTGTGCACACCCAAGGCATAGGCTGCCGCCATCAATACGTGCCTGCTGTACACGATGCGGTCTTCGGCAAGCTTCCTGCCGACCGACGAAATACCCTGGTTTTTGGCAATCTTGATTCGGTATGCCCTGCCGTTGTCTTTAGGGACAAAAAGCAGCGCGGCGAAAACGGCTGCCGCCGCGATTAAAAAAACGGCAGACCATTTCAACAATTTTTTCAACATGGTAGGATTCCCAGCATTCGGAATACATCTTAAAATTTCGGCGACAGTATAACCCAAATTACCCCATAAGACAGGAAGGACATCATGGACAATCACGCCGAAGCACACTGGCAAAACGGCTGGCTTCAAAGCATACGCCATACCCCGTCGCCCAATTTCAGCCCGAGGGAAACGGGGGAAACGGTTTCCCTGATCGTGTTGCACAATATCTCGCTGCCGCCATTCGAATATGGTACGGATGCGGTGGAAAAGCTGTTTGCCAACCGCCTAGACCCGAACGACCACCCGTTTTTCGGATTGATACACACTTTGCGCGTATCCAGCCATTTCTTAATCAAACGCAACGGAGAAACGGTACAGTTCGTTTCCTGCAATAATATGGCATACCATGCCGGCGTATCTTCATTCGGCGGCAGGGAAAAATGTAACGCTTTTTCTATCGGCATCGAAATGGAAGGCTGCGATTTCGAACCCTTTACCGAAGCGCAATACCGTTCGCTCGAAGCCTTGTTGGACGCAATCTGCCGCCGCTACCCCATCACGGCGGTAACGGGGCACCAAGACATCGCGCCCGGACGCAAAACCGACCCCGGCCATTTTTTCGACTGGCAGCGGATACGGGGGAAAGGGTTTCCCATAGACAGAAATGCCGTCTGAAAACCACAGATTTCAGACGGCATTTCGGAAAATTTCCGCTTATTTCGACACACTGCTGTCAGACCCTGCAATTTTCGTTATAATTCAAACGTTATAACCGGTCGTTCCGTCAGACTGCCGGAAACGCAAGCCCGATTTAACCGCAGTACCCGCACTTTGCGCATCCTGCATCCCGAAATTTAAAGTGATTGCCATGATTTACATCGTACTGTTCCTCGCCGCCGTCCTCGCCGTTGTCGCCTACAATATGTATCAGGAAAACCAATACCGCAAAAAAGTGCGCGACCAGTTCGGACACTCCGACAAAGATGCCCTACTCAACAGCAAAACCAGCCATGTCCGCGACGGCAAACCGTCCGGCGGGTCAGTCATGATGCCGAAACCCCAACCGGCGGTCAAAAAAACGGCAAAACCCCAAGACCCCGCCATGCGCAACCTGCAAGAGCAGGATGCCGTCTACATCGCCAAGCAGAAACAGGCAAAAGCCTCCCCGTTCAAAACCGAAATCGAAACCGTCTTGGAAGAAAGCGGCATTATCGGCAACTCCGCCCACACCGTTTCCGAACCCCAAACCGGACATTCCGCACCGAAACCTGACGACGCGCCGGCAAAACCCGTTCCCGTTCCGCAAACGCCGGCAAAACCGCTGATTACGCTCCAAGAATTGTCAAAAGTCGAACTGCCGTGGTTTGACGTGCGCTTCGATTTCATCTCCTATATCGCGCTGACCGAAGCCAAAGAACTGCACGCACTGCCGCGCCTTTCCAACCGCTGCCGCTACCAGATTGTCGGCTGCACCATGGACGACCATTTCCAGATTGCCGAACCCATCCCGGGCATCCGCTATCAGGCATTTATCGTGGGTATTCAGGCAGTCAGCCGCAACGGACTTGCCTCGCAGGAAGAACTCTCCGCATTCAACCGCCAGGTGGACGCATTCGCACAAAGCATGGGCGGTCAGACGCTGCACACCGACCTTGCCGCCTTTATCGAAGTGGCTTCCGCACTGGACGCATTCTGCGCGCGCGTCGACCAGACCATCGCCATCCATTTGGTTTCCCCGACCAGCATCAGCGGCGTAGAACTGCGTTCCGCCGTAACGGGCGTGGGTTTCGTCTTGGAAGACGACGGCGCGTTCCACTATACCGACACGTCGGGTTCGACCATGTTCTCCATCTGCACGCTCAACAACGAGCCGTTTACCAATGCCCTTTTGGACAACCAATCCTACAAAGGCTTCAGTATGCTGCTCGATATCCCACACTCTCCGGCAGGCGAAAAAACTTTTGACGACCTCTTTATGGATTTGGCAGTCCGACTGTCCGGCCAACTGAACCTCAATTTAGTTAACGACAAAATGGAAGAAGTTTCGACCCAATGGCTCAAAGACGTACGCACTTATGTATTGGCACGTCAGTCCGAGATGCTCAAAGTCGGTATCGAACCAGGCGGCAAAACCGCATTGCGCCTGTTTTCATAACTCCGCAAACACAAGGGCGGATACATCGGCAACGGTGTATCCGCCTTTTGTTTTCCTGTAAAATCCGACCATTTCCAACACGTTTTACCGTTCAGACGGCATCTTTAAAAATGTCGTCTGAAAACCTATCCGCCATGAACCCGACCGCACAACACATCCGCCGCCTCACCGACCTGCTCAACCGCTACGCCTACGAATACTACACCCTCGATGCACCCAGCGTACCCGATGCCGAATACGACAAATTATTCCGCGAACTCGAAGCGTTGGAGTTAAACCATCCCGAACTCAAACTGCCCGACAGTCCGACCCAGCGCGTCGGCGGCGAGCCTTTGGCGGGATTTGCCGAAGTGCGCCACGAAGTGCCGATGCTGTCACTGACCAACGCCTTCTCCCCGCAAGATGAAAACGGCGTGTTCGACCACGCCGAAATGTATGCTTTTGATGAACGTGTGCGTAACGGTTTAAACGGCGAACAACCGGAATATGTAATCGAACCCAAATTCGACGGCCTCGCCATCAGCCTGCTCTACCGCGACGGCGTATTGGTGCAGGCGGCAACACGCGGCGACGGTACAACCGGCGAAGACGTAACCCGAAACGTCAAAACCGTATCCAACATCCCCCTGCGGCTGCACGGCGAAAATACGCCCGAACTCATCGAAGTGCGCGGCGAAGTGCTGATGCTCAAAGCCGATTTCGCCGCCCTCAATAAAAGACAAGCCGAAAACGGGCAAAAACCCTTTGCCAATCCGCGCAACGCCGCTGCCGGCAGTCTGCGCCAACTCGATTCTCGCATTACCGCGCAACGCAAACTGCACTTTTTCCCCTACTCCGTCGCCCGTCAGCAAGGCGGTTTCGTCGCGGAAGCACACATCCAAGAACTCGCCTATTTCCAAGAGCTCGGCTTCAGCCTGCCCGACGGCAATTTCGGCTGTTTCAAAAATATCGATGAAGTATTGGCGTTTTATGAACAAATGCAGCAAAAACGCCCCGAACTGCCCTACGAAATCGACGGTATGGTGGTCAAAGTCAACAGCCTGGCGCAACAGCACGAACTCGGCTTCATCTCCCGCGCGCCGCGCTGGGCGGTTGCCCACAAGTTCCCTGCCGAAGAAGCATTAACCATTGTCGAAGCCATCGATGTGCAAATCGGGCGCACCGGCGCGGTAACGCCGGTTGCCCGCCTGCAACCCGTATTCGTCGGCGGCGTCACCGTTACCAACGCCACCCTGCACAATCAGGACGAAGTGTCCCGAAAAGACGTGCGCGTCGGCGATACTATCGTCGTGCGCCGCGCCGGAGACGTGATTCCCGAAGTCGTGCGCGTGATTTTCGAACGCCGTCCGATGCGGGAAACCGCCGTTGCCGTTTCAGACGGCATCGGGCATCGGCAGGACGATTTGTTTGCCGAAACACCGTCCGCCGGGCAAACCCGATCCGTTCCGCTCCACAAGCCCTACCGCCTGCCGACCCGCTGCCCCATCTGCCGCAGCGAAATCGAACGCGAAGAAGGCGAAGCCGTCGCCCGATGCAGCGGCGGCATGCTTTGTCAGGCGCAACGCGCGCAAGGCTTAATCCACTTCGCCTCGCGTAAAGCGATGGACATCGACGGCTTGGGTGAAAAACAAATCGAACAGCTGGTCGCCCAAGACCTCGTCCGCCATTTCGCCGACCTCTACCGCCTCGACATCCCGACCCTGCAAAAAATGAAGGAAGCGGCGGACAAAACCGTTGCCGAATCGGATCAAATGCCGTCTGAAGTCAGTTCGGACGGCGCGTCGGGCAAACATAAAAAACCACCGGTCAAGTGGGCGGAAAACATCCTCACAGGCATAGAATCCGGCAAAACACCCGAACTCGCCCGCTTCCTGTTCGCGCTCGGCATCCGCCACGTCGGCGAACGCACCGCCAAAACACTGGCGCAGGCATTCGGCTCGCTGGAACACGTCCGCCGCGCACCCGAACCCATCCTCGCCTGCCTGCCCGACATCGGCACGGTAGTGGCGCATTCCATCACCCACTTCTTCGCCCAAGCCGAACAGCAGGCGATGATAGACGAACTGCTTGCCGCAGGCGTTGCCCCGCAAGCCCAAGCCGTCAGTCTGCCCGTCGCACAATATGCCGAACCGCAACGCTGGATCGCCCGCCTGCCCGGCTTCAAAATCAGCGAAAACAAAGCCCAAGCCTTATGGGAACTCGCCGGGCAAAGCATAAAAGGTCTGCAAAACGACAAAGCCCTCCCTGCCGACTGGCAGGCGTGGCACAGCGAAACACAAAACGCCGTCCTGCTTGAAAACCTGAAAACCTTCTTCGCGCAAATGCCGTCTGAAGACGAGGCGGCTCAAGGTTCAGACGGCATCAATAAAGCCGTAGCAGGCAAAACCTTCGTGTTAACCGGCACCCTGCCCACGCTCAAACGCGACCAAGCCCAAGCATTAATCGAAGCCGCAGGCGGCAAAGTTTCCGGCAGCGTGTCCAAAAAAACCGACTACGTCGTCGCAGGCGAAGCCGCGGGCAGCAAGCTGGAAAAAGCCAATGCCTTGGGCGTTTCCGTCCTCAGCGAAGCCGAACTGCTTACCCTGCTCGGCTGAACCTATGCCGTCTGAACCGCCTTCAGACGGCATTGTCCACTTTTCCGAACCGCACCATGCACACCATTTCCTTTCCAAACCGCACCCGGCTCACCGCCCTACCGCCCCTGTCGCTTTACATCCACATCCCGTGGTGCATCAAAAAATGCCCGTATTGCGACTTCAATTCTCACAGTCTGAAAAACGGATTGCCCGAAGCCGCCTATATCGACGCGCTGCTGACCGATTTGCAGCTCGAATTGCCCAATATTTGGGGCAGGCCGGTGGAAACGGTATTTTTCGGCGGCGGTACGCCCAGCCTGTTTCAGGCAGAATCGATTGACCGTTTGTTGAGCGGCGTGCGTTCGCTGTTGCGCTTGCAGCCGGAAGCGGAAATTACGTTGGAAGCCAATCCGGGTACATTTGAAATCGAGAAATTTCAAGGATTTAAAGACGCAGGCATCACGCGGCTTTCTATCGGTGTACAGAGTTTCAACGACGATATGCTCTCAAGGCTGGGGCGCGTCCACAACGGCAAGGAAGCCTTAACCGCCATAGCTACTGCCCTGAAATTATTTGATAAAGTCAATATCGACTTGATGTACGCCCTGCCGAACCAAACCGTTCGGACGGCATTGGATGACGTACAAACCGCCATCGCCACGGGTGCGACCCACATCAGCGCGTATCACCTGACGATGGAACCGAACACGCCGTTCGGACACACGCCGCCCAAAGGTTTGCCGCAAGACGAAGCCGCCCTCGACATCGAAGACGCGGTACACGGCGCATTGGAAAACGCCGGCTTTATCCATTACGAAACATCGGCTTTTGCGAAACCCGCCATGCGGTGCCGCCACAATTTGAACTACTGGCAGTTCGGCGATTATTTGGGCATAGGCGCGGGCGCGCACGGCAAAATTTCCTACCCCGACCGCATCGAGCGCACCGTCCGCCGCCGCCATCCCAACGACTACCTCGCCCTGATGCAAAACCGGCCGGGTGAAGCCGTCGAACGCAAAACCGTCGCCGCCGAAGATTTGCCTTTCGAGTTTATGATGAACGCCCTGCGCCTGACCGACGGCGTACCCGCCGCGATGTTGCAGGAGCGCACGGGCGTACCGAGTGCCAAAATCATGGCGCAAATCGAAACGGCAAGGCAAAAAGGTTTATTGGAAACCAACCCCGCCGTATTCCGCCCGACCGAACGTGGACGATTGTTTTTAAACGATTTATTGCAGTGTTTTTTATAAGCGCAAGCAAATACAAGGATGCCGAAACGGCAAATTCCAACAACGGACATTCTCAAAAATGACGCGCGGCAACGGCGGCGGCGACAAGGACGGAACCGGCAGGCGGCGGATACCGGCGGTTTTCGGTACGGGGGCGTGCCGAAGATGCGGGGCTTATCCTTGCCGCCGTGGAAAAAGCCGGCGGCAGCCGCCTCCCCCGCCGGGCGTTTCAGACGGCATCGCCGCGCACAAAAAACCGTATGCCTGCACGCGCGCAAATTCCGTCATCCACGCCGTCCCTCCTTTTCCCAAACCGTTTGCAAGTTCCGTCCATCCGCTGCGTGATGCCGCTCCGTTTAAAGGCAGGGCACGGAACAATGCCCGGTATGCCGTCCCGCATCTTGGGGCATTGAAAATATTACGATGCAAAAAGAAAATTTCAGTATAATACGGCAGGATTCTTTAACGGATTCTTAACCATTTTTCTCCCTGACCATAAAGGAACCAAGATATGAAAAAAGCACTTGCCGCACTGATTGCCCTCGCCCTCCCGGCCGCCGCACTGGCGGAAGGCGCATCCGGCTTTTACGTCCAAGCCGATGCCGCACACGCAAAAGCCTCAAGCTCTTTAGGTTCTGCCAAAGGCTTCAGCCCGCGCATCTCCGCAGGCTACCGCATCAACGACCTCCGCTTCGCCGTCGATTACACGCGCTACAAAAACTATAAAGCCCCATCCACCGATTTCAAACTTTACAGCATCGGCGCGTCCGCCATTTACGACTTCGACACCCAATCGCCCGTCAAACCGTATCTCGGCGCGCGCTTGAGCCTCAACCGCGCCTCCGTCGACTTGAACGGCAGCGACAGCTTCAGCCAAATCTCCACCGGTCTCGGCGTATTGGCGGGCGTAAGCTATGCCGTTACCCCCAATGTCGATTTGGATGCCGGCTACCGCTACAACTACATCGGCAAAGTCAACAACGTCAAAAACGTCCGTACCGGCGAACTGTCCGCCGGCGTACGCGTCAAATTCTGATATACGCGTTATTCCGCAAACCGCCGAGCCTTTCGGCGGTTTTGTTTTCCGCCGCCGCAACTACACAAGCCGGCGGTTTTGTACGATAATCCCGAATGCTGCGGCTTCTGCCGCCCTATTTTTTGAGGAATCCGAAATGTCCAAAACCATCATCCACACCGACAAAGCCCCCGCCGCCATCGGCGCGTACAGCCAAGCCGTGCGCGCGGGCGACACCGTTTACATGAGCGGTCAGATTCCCCTTGATCCCGCCACGATGACCGTCGTCGGCAACGGCGATTTCCGCGCCGAAGCCCGCCGGGTCTTTCAAAACCTGCAAGCCGTCGCCGAAGCGGCAGACGGCTCGCTGGACGACATCGTCAAACTCAACGCCTACCTGATCGACTTGGGCAACTTCGCCGTCTTCAACGAAGTGATGGCGGAATTTATCGCCGAGCCGTTTCCCGCCCGCGCCGCCGTCGGCGTTGCCTCGCTGCCCAAAGGCGTGCAGGTCGAAGCCGAAGCCGTCCTCGTTTTGAACGCATAATTCCACGTTCGGACGGCATAAGATTTCCGACCGTGCCGTCTGAACCGCAACACTTTCCCACTTCACAACATCTGCAATGGCACATTACGCAATCGGCGACATCCAAGGCTGTTTCGACGAACTGGCCGCGCTGCTCGGCAAAATCGGCTTCAACCACGGCACGGATACCCTCTGGCTGACGGGCGACATCGTCAACCGCGGCCCGAAATCCCTCGAAGCGCTGCAATTCTGCATCCGGCACGAAAACAGTGTGCAAATCGTCCTCGGCAACCACGACCTGCACCTGCTCGCCGTCGGCTGCGGCGAAAGCGCGCCCAAACGCAGCGACACAATCGAACCCATACTCAAACACCCCGACGGCAGAAAAATGCTCGACTGGCTGCGCGCGCAACCGCTTTTGATACGCGAGGGCAGCCGCGTGATGGTACACGCCGGCATCCTGCCGCAATGGCGCATCGCCAAAGCCGAATCGCTCGCTAGAGAAGCCGAAGCCGAACTGCGCGGCAAAAAATACGTCAAATTCTTCTCCAAAATGTACGGCAACAAACCGTCCGCGTGGGACGAAGGTTTGGAAGGCTATGCCCGCCTGCGCTTCATCGTCAACGCCTTCACGCGGATGCGCGCCCTGACCTTTAAAAACGAACTGGATTTCGACTACAAATCCACAGTGAAAAAAATGCCGCTTTACCTGCGCCCGTGGTTCAAAGCCCCCGACCGGCAAAACCTCGACCACACCATCATCTTCGGACACTGGTCCTCGCTGGGCTACACGAATGCCGACAACGTCATCTCGCTGGACACCGGCGCACTGTGGGGCGGGCAACTGACCGCCGTCAACCTCGAAACGGAAGAAATTACCCAAGTCCAAGCCGCCAACGGCATAGACTGGAAAAGTTTCGCAAAATAACGGACCGCCCCACTATGCACAAAATCCTGCCCATCGCCCACGTCCTCTCCCGACTGGGTATGCTGTTTTCCTTTATCCTGCTGATACCCGCCGCCCTCTCCTACGCCTTTTCGGACGGCGCGTACACCGCCTTCGCCACCACCGCGACCGTTACCCTTTCCGGCTCGTGCATCGTCCGGCTCGCCACCCTCCGATTCAGGCGCGAACTGCGCCCGCGCGACGGCTTCACCCTCGTCCTGATGCTGTGGCTGGCGTTTGCCGCTATGGCGGCGATGCCGATGTACCTGTATTTCCCGAATATGGGCTTTACCGACGCATTTTTTGAATCGATGTCGGGACTGACCACCACCGGCGCGACCGTCATCCCCCACGTCGACGGACTCGCCCCCTCCGTCAACTTTTGGCGGCATATGCTCAACTGGCTGGGCGGGATGGGCATCATCGTCCTTGCCGTCGCCATCCTGCCTATGCTCGGCGTAGGCGGCACGCAGTTATTCAAAGCCGAAATCCCCGGCATTGACAAAGAAAGCAAAATGTCGCCGCGCATTTCCCAAGTGGCGAAAAAACTCTGGTTCGGCTACACCCTGATCACCATCCTCGCGACAGCCTGCCTGCATTTTGCCGGGATGGGCTGGTTCGATGCCGTCTGTCACGCGATGGCGACCCTCTCGCTGGGCGGATTTTCCACCCACGATGCCAGCATAGCTTATTACAACTCCCCCCTCATCGAAGCAGTCATTATCGTTTTCACTATTTTCGGCGGCATCAATTTTGCCAGCCATTTCGCCGCCCTCAACAGCCGCAGCCTCAAAACCTATTGGAAAGACGAAGAATGCCGGACAATGCTGCTGCTGCTCTCCGGCAGCATCCTTGCCGCCGCCCTGTACCTGTGGCACACCGGCCATTACGCCGGCTTCATCGAATCCCTGCGCTACACCGCCTTCAACTTCGTCTCCATCGGATTGGCAAACGGGCTGGCCAACACCGACTTCGCACAATGGCCGCTCCTGATTTCCCTGTGGATGTTTTTCCTCGCCAACATCCTCGCCAGCTCCGGCTCGACCGGCGGCGGCATCAAAACCATACGCGCCCTCGTCCTGTTCAAATTCAGCCTGCGCGAAATGATGGTGCTGCTGCACCCCAAAGCCGTCCGCACCGTCAAAATCAGCGGCAAGGCCATACCCGACCGCCTCGCGCTGACCGTTATGTCCTTCATCTTCATCTACTTTATGACCGTCGTCCTCTTCAGCTTCCTGCTGATGGCGAGCGGTATGGAATTTACCACCGCCTTTACCGCCGTCATCGCCTGCATTACCAATTCCGGCCCCGGCCTGGGCGAAGTCGGGCCCGCCGGCAATTACGCCGGTTTGGACGTAATACAGAAATGGATTTGCGTTACCGCCATGCTCTTAGGCAGGCTGGAAATCTTCACCGTCTTCATCCTCTTCACCCCCGCCTACTGGAAGAAATAAAAAATGCCGTCTGAAAACTTTTCAGACGGCATTTCAAGAAAATTTGTACATGTAGAAACAGGTGGTATGTTGAAATGGGATATTTGGATTTGGAATGGAAGAAGTAAGAGATATGAGAAAATTAGATGACAAAGAAAAAGCAATGTATATTGCGAAAAAATTTCAAAAAAGAATGTTAATTCCTAAGATTTTTTTTATTTCCGTAGCCTGTATATCTAGTGCGGCAACCCTCCAAGAAATTGTTACAAACAATAATTTCTTAAAGAAAGATATTTTTTTTATTATATTTACTATATATTGGGTTGTTGGATTATTTTTTTGTATTATTTATATTCCGATTGCCGGCATATGTCCATATTGCCATTCTTTTCAAAAATTTAATGGCAAATCATTTGAGATTGATGCCAATAATTTAACTTATTCAAGAGGAATTTCTCCATTTAATAAAGATTATTGCACCGAGTGTAAAGCACCACTATCACCTAATGCCGTGGAGTATATGTATTCCAAAATAGCTGATGAGTAAGTATAACAGGCGTAGCCTGTGCAATCAGCAAACCATAGCCCATATGAAATCTAAACTCAACAAGTAGCATGTATGCGGAACGCACGCATGCGATTCTCAAAGTTTGAGCTAAGAGGTTGTCTTAAACAATAAATACGGTTTCAAACGACCTTTCTTTATACAGACAAAAAAGCAGCCGTTTCAAAAACGGCTGCCTTATATTTTTTGGTCGGAGTGAAAGGATTCGAACCTTCGACCCCTTGCACCCCATGCAAGTGCGCTACCAGACTGCGCCACACTCCGACTCGATAAGTTTCGAATTATAATTTTAGCCGGGCCCTTTGGCAAGCCTTAAGATGATACCGTTTCCTATCTTTTTGACACAGTAGGGATATTTATCGGAATCGGAACAAATGTTCAGACGGCATTTATGGCAGGTGTCGCAGGCTGCTATAATCGCTTCATCATACGTATCAAAACGGAACAGACGGATATTTCTCATAATCCGTCCCAACGTCGGGCATTTGACGATTCGCCCGAAACCATAAAGATACGGAAAATACAACTGTGTAAATATATTGGGAAACCTGCACCGATAAAGGTACCGACCGGTTTCAGCAACGGTATAACCTAATCTTCGACGGAAACAACAAGCCCGAATCTCCAATAAAACCGCCAAAGGACATTGATGGCAAAACCGCTCAAATATCCCGTCTCCGCACTGGTCGTACTCCATGACGGGGACGGCAGTATCCTCCTCATCGAACGCACGCATCCGAAAGGATTTTGGCAGTCTGTAACCGGCAGCCTCGAACCTGGGGAAACCGTTGCCCAAACAGCAAGGCGCGAAGTTTGGGAAGAAACCGGCATCCTGCTGGCGGAAGGACAGCTTCAAGACTGGCACGACAGCACGGTTTACGAAATCTACCACCACTGGCGGCACCGCTATCCAAAAGGCGTGTTTGAAAACCGCGAACACCTCTTCTCTGCCGAAATCCCGCGTGATACGCCCATCGCCCTGCAACCCGAAGAACACGTCTCCTACGGTTGGTTCGATATGGAAGAAGCGGCGGAAAAAGTATTTTCCCCGTCCAACAGGCGCGCGATTTTGGAATTAGGCAGACGCTTGGGCAGGCTTTGAAAAATGCCGTCTGAAAAATGCCGTCTGAAAATATCCGGAACCCTTTTCAGACGGCATGGCGGCGTTTCCATCAAACTTTTTGTTTGCTATACTCCTGCCGTTCAAATCCTCAGAAACAAAGGAAACCAAATGGCAGACTTCAACCAAATTCTGACCCCGGGCGACGTGGATGGCGGCATCATCAACGTTGTCAACGAAATCCCCGCCGGCAGCAACCACAAAATCGAGTGGAACCGCAAACTCGCCGCATTCCAACTCGACCGCGTCGAACCCGCCATCTTCGCCAAACCGACCAACTACGGCTTTATTCCCCAAACATTAGACGAAGACGGCGACGAATTGGACGTGCTGCTCGTTACCGAACAACCTTTGGCAACCGGCGTATTCTTGGAAGCGCGCGTTATCGGCGTGATGAAATTCGTTGACGACGGCGAAGTAGACGACAAAATCGTCTGCGTCCCTGCCGACGACCGCAACAACGGCAACGCCTACAAAACTTTGTCCGATTTGCCGCAACAGCTCATCAAACAAATCGAGTTCCACTTCAACCACTACAAAGACCTGAAAAAAGCGGGTACGACCAAAGTCGAATCCTGGGGCGATGTGGAAGAAGCAAAAAAAGTCATCAAAGAATCCATCGAACGCTGGAACAAACAGGCATAACATCCGCCTTCCCATGCCGTCTGAAGGCCTCTTCAGACGGCATTTTTCCAGCCTCTAGGGAATGCCGTCCTAATCGGCTATAATCCGAACATACCGTTTCCGACCGAACGCCATGAACCGCCGAAAAATCTATCTGTTGTCTGTTGCCCTGTTCACACTGGCATTTATGCTGCTCGTCCTCTTGGGTGCTTATCTGCTGACCACCGGCAGCAAAGCCTTCGCCGTCGCGTCCTTCCTTTTCGCATTCGGCGCACTGTTCGGGCAAATCGGCGCACTCGCCCTCTACCTGCGGCACAAATCCCTACACGCCGACCCATCCACACCACAAAGGAACCGCTATGTCTGAAAAACCGGAAAAAATCGTTTTGGCAAGCGGCAATGCCGGCAAGCTCAAAGAATTCGGCAACCTATTCGAACCATACGGCATTACCGTATTGCCGCAATCCGAATTCGGCATACCCGAATGCCCCGAACCCTATTCCACCTTTGTCGAAAACGCGCTGGCAAAAGCCCGGCACGCCGCCGGACACAGCGGACTGCCCGCACTCGCCGACGACAGCGGCATCTGTGCCGCCGCCCTAAACGGCGCGCCGGGCATCCATTCCGCACGCTACGCCGGCGACAACCCCAAATCCGATACCGCCAACAACCTGAAACTTGCCGCCGAACTTGCCGGCAAAGCCGACAAAAGTTGTTCTTATGTCTGCGTATTGGTTTTTGTCCGCCATCAAGACGACCCGCGCCCAATTATCGCCGAGGGCGTATGGCACGGGCAGTGGAACGACACGCCGCTCGGGCAAAACGGTTTCGGTTACGACCCGTATTTTTATCTGCCCGAACACGGCAAAACCGCCGCCGAATTGGATTCGGAGGTCAAAAACCGCGAAAGCCACCGCGCGCAGGCACTCGCCGATTTAATCCGCAAACTCGCCCTTTAAACATCAAAACAATACAAAGGAAAAAGAATGAAACCGATAAAAAAAGCCGTCTTCCCCGTCGCAGGGATGGGAACCCGCTTCCTACCCGCCACCAAGGCCAGCCCGAAAGAAATGCTGCCCATCGTCGACAAGCCGCTGATCCAATACGCCGTAGAAGAAGCCGTGGAAGCCGGCTGCACGGAAATGGTGTTTGTTACCGGACGCAACAAACGCAGCATCGAAGACCATTTCGACAAGGCATACGAACTCGAAACCGAGTTGGAAATGCGCCATAAAGACAAACTTCTGGAACACGTCCGCAACATCCTGCCGCCGAACATTACCTGCCTCTACATCCGCCAGGCGGAAGCACTGGGCTTGGGACACGCCGTCTTGTGCGCCCGCGCCGCCATCGGAGACGAACCCTTTGCCGTGATTTTGGCTGACGACTTAATCGATGCCCCAAAAGGCGCGCTCAAACAAATGGTCGAAGTGTACGGGCGCAGCGGCAACAGCATTTTGGGCGTAGAAACCGTCGAACCGTCGCAAACCGGCTCATACGGCATCGTCGAAACCGAACAGCTCAAACAGTTCCAACGCATTACCGGCATTGTCGAAAAACCCAAGCCCGAAGACGCGCCCTCCAACCTTGCCGTTGTTGGGCGCTACATCCTCACCCCGCGCATTTTCGACTTACTGACCGGACTGCCGCGCGGCGCGGGCAACGAAATCCAGCTTACAGACGGCATCGCCAAGCTGCTCGATCACGAATTTGTCCTGGCGCACCCCTTTGAAGGCACGCGCTACGACTGCGGCAGCAAACTGGGCTACCTCGAAGCCACCGTCGCCTACGGCCTGAAACACCCCGAAACTGGCGAACCCTTCCGCCGCCTTTTGGAAAAATACCGCACCGAATAACCCCATCAAGGAATCCTTATGCACGACAAAACCTGGTCCGGACGCTTCAACGAACCCGTTTCCGAACTCGTCAAACAATACACCGCCTCCATCGGTTTCGACCGACGGCTTGCCGAATGGGACATTCAAGGCTCGCTGGCACACGCGCAAATGCTGAAAGAAACCGGCGTGTTGGACGAAGGCGATTTGGCGGACATCCGCCGGGGTATGGCGGAAATCCTCGAAGAAATCCGCAGCGGCAAAATCGAATGGTCGCCCGATTTGGAAGATGTCCATATGAACATCGAACGCCGCCTGACCGACAAAATCGGCGACGCGGGCAAACGCCTGCACACCGGCCGCAGCCGCAACGACCAAGTCGCCACCGACATCCGCCTTTGGCTGCGCGATCAAATTACCGTCATCCAAAGCCTGATTCAAAGCCTTCAGACGGCATTGCTGGATTTGGCGGAACAAAACGCCGAAACCGTTATGCCCGGCTTTACCCACCTGCAAGTTGCCCAGCCCGTCAGCTTCGGACACCATATGCTCGCCTACGTCGAAATGCTCGGACGCGATAACGAACGGATGGCGGACTGCCGCCGCCGCGTCAACCGTATGCCGCTCGGCGCAGCCGCCCTTGCCGGGACGACCTACCCGATTCGGCGCGAAATCACCGCCGAACTGCTGGGTTTCGAACAAATCTGCCAAAACTCACTCGATGCCGTATCCGACCGCGATTTCGCCGTCGAGTTCACCGCCGCCGCCTCGCTGGTTATGGTTCACCTGAGCCGCTTGTCTGAAGAATTGATTTTGTGGATGAGTCCGCGTTTCGGCTTTATCGACATCGCCGACCGCTTCTGTACAGGTTCGTCTATCATGCCGCAGAAGAAAAATCCCGATGTGCCCGAACTTGTGCGCGGCAAATCCGGACGCGTTATCGGGCACCTTATCGGCCTGATTACCCTGATGAAATCCCAGCCCTTGGCGTACAACAAAGACAATCAGGAAGACAAAGAACCGCTGTTTGACACTGCCGACACACTCATCGACACCCTGCGGATTTACGCCGACATGATGCGCGGCGTAACCGTCAAACCCGACAATATGCGCGCCGCCGTGATGCAGGGCTTCGCCACTGCCACCGATTTGGCAGATTACTTGGTCAAAAAAGGTATGCCCTTCCGTGACAGTCATGAAGTCGTTGCCCAAGCCGTGCGCCATGCCGATGAAGCTGGCGTTGATTTGAGCGAATTGTCGCTTGAAGTCCTGCAAGGTTTCAGCGATTTGATTGCCGACGATGTTTACAGCGTGCTGACCCCCGAAGGCAGCTTAAACGCGCGCAACCACTTGGGCGGCACCGCGCCGGAACAAGTCCGTTTCCAAGTCAAACGCTGGCGTGAAGTGTTGGCTTAACCCCCGATGCCGTCTGAAGAAATGTTCAGACGGCATTTTTAAAAGGCAAGAACACGATGACCGATACGGATACCCAAGCCGACCGCTTCGAGCAGATGATGTGGCAGGCGGTGGACAAACTTTTTGAACAGCATGACGGCAAACTCGAAAGCATGGACGGACGGGAACAGGAGCTGGTTTTGATTTGGCGGGCGGAAGCCGACATCGGCAACGGCGGCATACTGCAATTTGTCTGCAACTGGGGTTTTCCCGCCGCCGAAAAGACTTGTTCCGTTCTGAAAAAAATCGGCGCGGTACACAGCGCAATGCTGATCCATCGGGCGGCAGACACATTGGACAAAGAAATCCGCCACCTCCAATCGGAAGGTAAAAACCTGAAAGAAATGTGGGATATAACAAAACATCTCGACAACAAAACCGCCTCACTGCTGAACAGTCTGGATGAACAATATTGGCAAGACCCCGACAAACTGTATCTGCTGGGATGGCAATACTATTCCGGCAACCCTGTTCAGACGGCGTTTTAAAGGGAGATGTTCTCAAGCATTCCGACAAATCAAAATGCCGCCTTTACCCACATTCCGACACGCATTACTCGCCGCTTCCGCCTTACGGGCGCGATGCACGGAAAAAATACAAGTCATAACAAACCATAACCGGATCGGACAACAACAAATTTAAAAAAATAATTATTTGCATTTATAAAAAAGAAGGAATACACTACACCCCGTTATGTCTTAACAAGATATACACCCTCATTCATTAGGAGAAAATCGATATGAAAACATCTATCCGATACGCACTGCTTGCCGCAGCCCTGACCGCCGCCGCCCCCGCGTTGGCAGACATTACCGTGTACAACGGCCAACACAAAGAAGCCACGCAGGCACTTGCCGATGCCTTTACCCAAGCCACCGGCATCAAAGTAAAAATTAACAGCGGCAAAAGCGACCAGCTTGCCGGCCAAATCAAAGAAGAAGGCAGCCGAAGCCCCGCCGACGTATTCTATTCCGAACAAATCCCCCCGCTGGTTACGCTTTCCGCAGCCAATCTCTTAGAAACCCTCCCCGCAAAAACGATTAACGACACACGCCGCAAAGGCGTGCCGGTTGCCGCCAAAAAAGACTGGGTAGCATTGAGCGGCCGTTCGCGCGTCGTCGTTTACGACACCCGCAAACTGTCTGAAAAAGATTTGGAAAAATCCGTCCTGAATTACGCCACGCCGAAATGGAAAGACCGTATCGGTTATGTGCCGACTTCAGGCGCGTTCTTGGAACAGGTTGTCGCCATCGTCAAACTGAAAGGCGAAGCAGCCGCCCTGAAATGGCTCAAAGGCTTAAAAGAAAACGGCAAACTGTATGCTAAAAACACTGTCGCGCTCCAAGCCGTCGAAAACGGCGAAGTGCCGGCCGCCCTCATCAACAACTACTACTGGTATGCGTTTGCCAAAGAAAAAGGCGTGAACAACATCCATTCCCGCCTGAACTTCGTCCGCCACAAAGACCCCGGCGCACTCGTTACCTATTCCGGCGCGGCTGTGCTGAAATCTTCCCCGAACAAAGCCGAAGCACAAAAATTCGTCGCCTTCCTCGCAGGCAAACAAGGACAGCAGGTCTTGACTTCCGTCCGCGCAGAATATCCGCTGCACGCCGGCGTGTCTTCCCCGTTCAATATGGAACCTTATGCCAAATTGGAAGCACCTGAAGTATCTGCAACCACCATTGCCGACAAAGAAAATGCCACCCGCCTCCTCGAACAGGCAGGTTTGAAATAAACTTTTTCCGTTCAAACGGTCGGACAACCCTGCTGTCCGACCGTTTTCTATCCGAATCCGATTTATGTCCCGCAACAAAATACCCTCATGGCTGACCGCCCTCATCCTGCTTATCGCCTTGCCGCTGACCCTTCCTTTCCTTTATGTCGCCATGCGTTCGTGGCAGGTTGGTGCAACACGCGCCTACGAACTGCTGTTCCGCCCACGCATGTTTGATTTGCTGGGAAACACCCTGATGCTGATGTTCGGCGTTACCCTGATTTCTATCGTTTTGGGCATTACCTGCGCCGTCCTGTTCCAACGTTACCGCTTTTTCGGCAAAACCTTTTTTCAGACGGCAATTACTCTGCCCTTATGCATACCTGCATTTGTCAGCTGCTTTACATGGATCAGCCTGACTTTCCGCGTGGAGGGATTTTGGGGAACCGTTATGATTATGAGCCTGTCGTCTTTTCCCCTCGCCTACCTACCGGTCGAGGCGGCCCTCAAACGCATCAGCCTGTCGTTTGAAGAAGTCAGCCTTTCCTTGGGTAAAAGCCGCCTGCAAACTTTCTTTTCCGCCATACTTCCCCAACTCAAACCTGCCATCGGCAGCAGCATCCTGCTGATTGCGTTGCACATGCTGATTGAATTCGGTGCAGTATCGATACTCAACTATCCGACCTTTACCACCGCCATTTTCCAAGAATACGAAATGTCGTTCGACAATAACACCGCCGCGCTGCTGTCCGCCGTTTTAATGGCAGTGTGCGGCATCGTCGTATTTGGAGAAAGCATTTTCCGTGGAAAAACCAAGCTCTATCACAGCGGTAAAGGCGTTGCCCGCCCCTACCCAGTCAAAACGATGAAGCTGCCTGCGCAAATCTGCACAGTATTTTTTCTTGGCTCGCTGCTGGTTTTAAGCATCGTCATCCCATTCGGCATCCTTATCCGCTGGATGATGGTCGGCTCGTCCGGCACATTTGAACTCGTATCCGTATTCGATGCATTTGCCCGATCGATGGGCGTATCCGCCGCCGGCGCATTATTGACCATATTGTGTGCACTGCCGCTCGTTTGGGCATCCGTACGCTACCGCAACCTGATAACCGTATGGATAGACAGGCTGCCCTTCCTGCTGCACGCCGTACCCGGCCTGGTGATCGCCTTGTCGCTGATTTATTTCAGCATCAACTATGCACCATCCGTTTACCAAACCTTTATCGTCGTCGTCCTTGCCTATTTCATGCTTTACCTGCCGATGGCGCAAACCACCCTGAGGACTTCCTTGGAACAATTCCCCAAAGGCATGGAACAGGTCGGCGCAACATTGGGGCGCGGACACTTCTTTATTTTCAGGACGTTGGTGCTGCCGTCCATCCTGCCCGGCATTACCGCCGCATTCGCACTCGTCTTCCTCAACCTGATGAAAGAGCTGACCGCCACCCTGCTGCTGACCGCAGATGATGTCCACACGCTCTCCACCGCCGTTTGGGAATACACGTCAGACGCACAATATGCCGCCGCCACCCCGTATGCCCTTATGCTGGTACTGTTTTCAGGCCTGCCCGTATTCCTACTGAAAAAATACGCCTTCAAATAACACTGCTGCGAAAGACCGACTATGACCGCGCCCGCACTCCAAATCCGCCAACTGACCAAAAACTTCCAGAACCATGCCGTTCTGCAAAATATCTCGCTCACACTCGGCAAAGGGGAAATCCTCTTCGTCATCGGTGCATCAGGTTGCGGCAAAACCACGCTGCTGCGCTGCCTTGCCGGTTTTGAACAGCCCGATTCCGGAGAAATCTCGCTTTACGGAAGAACAATCTATTCAGAAAATACCAACCTTCCCGTCCGCGAACGCCGTTTGGGTTACGTCGTACAAGAAGGCGTACTGTTCCCCCACCTGACCGTTTACCGCAACATCGCCTACGGACTGGGCAACGGCAAAGGCAAGACGGCGCAGGAGCGGCAACGCATCGAAGCCATGATGGCTCTGACCGGCATTTCCGAACTCTCAAACCGTCATCCGCACGAACTTTCAGGCGGACAGCAACAACGTGTCGCCCTCGCCCGCGCCCTCGCCCCCGATCCCGAACTCATCCTGCTGGACGAACCCTTCAGCGCACTGGACGAACAGTTACGCCGCCAGATTCGCGAAGACATGATTGCCGCCCTGCGCGCCAACGGCAAATCTGCCGTTTTCGTCAGCCACGACCGGGAAGAAGCCCTGCAATACGCCGACCGGATTGCCGTCATGAAACAGGGGCGCATTCTCCAAACTGCAGCCCCCCACGAACTGTACCGACAACCTGCCGACCTTGAAACAGCCCTGTTTATCGGCGAAGGTATCTCCCTGCCCGCCACACTCAACGCCGACGGTACGGCAGACTCCGAATTAGGCAGGCTCCCCGTCGGAAACACCTTACCCGCAGGCACGCGCGGCACACTGCTCATCCGTCCGGAACAATTCAGCTTCAACTGCCCGAACACCCATGCTGCCGAATTATCCGCCACCATCCTCAACGCCATACCCAAAGCACGCCACATCCAAATCCGCCTGAAAATCGAGCAAACCATCCTGACGCTTAACACCCCCTACGCACCCGATTTTTCAGACGGCACACAGACACGCATCTACTTGAATTCAGAAGCACTGTTTTTCCCGGAACAACCTGCCCCGTAAGTTTGGAAACACCATGCCGTCTGAAAGGCGTGCCAATGTCTGGCGATATTCATCTTGTTGAAAACATAATTTATTTGTTAATATAGAAACACGCGGCAGCGTAAGACCGACTGCCGCCCAAAAACAGAAAATACCTGTTTCCGCAAACCGGACGGGAAATAGCCTATCCCGACATTTCCCCTCAAATCACAACACTTCCAACATACATGCCGCACACCGCAGCATACGAAAGGATATATCATGGCAAAAGTACTCATCGTACCCGTATCTGCCGGACTTGACACATCCGCCGCCGCCCGATCATTTGCAAAAGCCTTGAACGCACAAATTTTCCAAGCCTTTGACGCACAAGCAGAAGCCCTGTTGGCGCAAGGCAAAAGCGACGACTGGTTTGACGCGACGGTCGGTAAAGTTGCCGCACTCGATGCCGACAACCTCATTATCGAAGGCATCGCACCCGATGCCGACAAAATCTACCTTGCAGGCAAAAACGTCGAACTGGCGCTCTCTTTGGATGCCGCCGCCGTATTTGCCGTCCGTTCCGACAACGCCGATGCAGACGAACTGGCACACCGGCTGAACCTTGCCAAACAGTTCTTTGCCACTGCGCCGGGCGTATTGGAAGGTTTTATTGTCGACGGCGCGGCAGCCTCCGTTGCCGAAGCGGCTGCCGAAAAAACCGGTTTGACGTTCTTCGGCTCAAGCAGCGCGCTGAAAGACGTATCCGTATTGGCAAACCGACAAACCAAACGCCTTTCGCCCGCCCAATTCCGCTACAACCTGATTGACTTCGCACGCAAAGCCGACAAACGCATCGTCCTGCCGGAAGGTGCCGAGCCGCGTACCGTCCAAGCCGCCGCCATCTGTCACGAAAAAGGCATTGCCCGCTGCGTCCTGCTTGCCAAACGCGAAGAAGTTGAAGCCGTTGCCAAAGAACGCGGCATCAACCTGCCGGACTCTTTGGAAATCGTCGATCCCGCCTCATTGGTCGAACAATACGTCGAGCCGATGTGCGAACTGCGCAAATCCAAAGGCCTGACACCCGAAGACGCGCGCAAACAACTGCAAGACACCGTGGTACTCGGTACGATGATGATGGCGCAAAACGATGTGGACGGCTTGGTATCCGGCGCGGTTCACACCACCGCCAACACCATCCGCCCCGCTTTGCAACTGATTAAAACCGCACCGGGTGCAAGCCTCGTATCCAGCGTATTCTTTATGCTGCTGCCGAATCAGGTTCTGGTGTTCGGCGACTGCGCGGTTAATCCGAACCCGACTGCGCAACAGCTTGCCGACATCGCCATCCAGTCTGCCGATTCCGCAAAAGCCTTCGGCATCGACCCGAAAGTGGCCATGATTTCCTACTCTACGGTCAACTCCGGTAGCGGTCCCGATGTCGATACCGTCATCGAAGCAACCAAACTTGCCCAGGAAAAACGCCCCGACCTCACCATCGACGGCCCGCTGCAATATGATGCGGCAACCGTACCGGGCGTGGGCAAATCGAAAGCCCCGGGCAGCCCGGTCGCAGGACAGGCAACCGTTTTGGTCTTCCCCGACCTGAACACCGGCAACTGCACCTATAAAGCCGTCCAACGCAGTGCCAACGTCTTAAGCGTCGGCCCGCTGCTGCAAGGCCTGCGCAAACCGGTCAACGACCTGTCGCGCGGCGCGCTGGTGGAAGACATCGTGTTCACCATTGCCCTGACTGCCGTTCAGGCAAAACAAATGGAAGGCTGACAAACGGCTTTCCGGGTTTGAACCCTATGCCGTCTGAAGACAGATTCCCGTTTTCAGACGGCATTTTTATCAGCCCGGCACATTTGTTTGTTAAAATCGCAGCCATATTGCAAAAAAAGAGGAGGAAGCCATGCAAACCGCCATTATCGATTACGGTATGGGCAACCTGCATTCCGTATTGAAATCCGTCCGGACGGCGGGGCAGCTTGCCGGAAAAAATACCGAAATCTTTTTAAGCGGCGACCCCGACCGCGTGTCCCGCGCCGACAAAGTCATTTTTCCCGGTCAGGGCGCGATGCCCGACTGTATGGCGGCACTGACGCGCGGCGGCTTGGACGAGGCAGTAAAAGATGCCTTAAAAAACAAACCCTTTTTCGGAATTTGCGTCGGCGCGCAACTTTTATTCGACCACAGCGAAGAAGGAAACACCGACGGCTTGGGCTGGTTCGGCGGCAAAGTCAGACGCTTTGAGCGCGACCTCCTCGACCCGCAGGGATGCCGTCTGAAAGTCCCGCATATGGGCTGGAACACCGTGCGCCAAACCCAAAACCACCCGCTGTTTAAAGATATTCCCCAAGACACGCGTTTTTACTTCGTCCACAGCTACTATTTCGCCCCCGAAAATCCCGAAACCATATTGGGCGAAAGCGACTACCCGTCCCCGTTTGCCTGCATCGTCGGCAAAGACAACGTATTCGCCACGCAATTTCACACCGAAAAAAGCCACGATGCCGGGCTGGCGATGTTGAAAAACTTTTTAAACTGGTAAGCCGGATACGGCCCCGCACAAGGAGAAAAATTATGCTGCTGATACCCGCCATCGATTTGAAAGAAGGACGCTGCGTCCGCCTGAAACAAGGACTGATGGAAGAGGCGACCGTCTTTTCCGATTCGCCCGCCGAAACCGCGCTGCACTGGTTCGAACAAGGCGCGCGCCGCCTGCATCTGGTAGATTTGAACGGCGCGTTTGCCGGCGTTCCGCAAAACCTGCCCGCCATCAAAGACATCCTCTCCGCCGTCGCCAAAGACATCCCCGTACAGCTCGGCGGCGGCATACGCGATTTGAAAACCATCGGACAATATTTGGATTTGGGCTTAAACGACGTGATTATCGGCACGACGGCAGTCAAAAACCCCGACTTCGTGCGCGAGGCGTGCAAAGCCTTCCCCGGCAGGATTATCGTCGGGCTGGATGCCAAAGACGGTATGGCCGCCATCGACGGCTGGGCAACCGTAACCGGGCATCATGTAATTGATTTGGCAAAACGCTTTGAAGACGACGGTGTCAACAGCATCATCTACACCGACATCGGGCGCGACGGTATGATGAGCGGCGTGAACATCGACGCGACGGTCAAACTCGCCCAAGCCGTCCGCATTCCCGTCATCGCCTCCGGCGGACTGACCGGTTTGGACGACATCCGCGCCCTGTGTGCCGCCGAAAAACGTGGCGTAGCAGGCGCGATTACCGGCCGCGCGATTTACGAGGGCAGCATCGATTTTGCCCAAGCGCAGCAACTGGCAGATTCCCTCGACTAAAGGCATCCGATTATGGCACTGGCAAAACGCATCATCCCCTGTCTCGACGTAAAAGACGGACGCGTCGTCAAAGGCGTGAACTTCATCGGTTTGCGCGACGCGGGCGACCCCGTCGAAGCCGCCAAACGCTACAACGGCGAAGGCGCGGACGAATTGACCTTCCTCGACATCACCGCCTCATCCGACAACCGCGACACCATCCTGCACATCATCGAAGAGGTTGCCGGACAAGTCTTCATCCCGCTGACCGTCGGCGGCGGCGTACGCACCGTTGCCGACATCCGCCGCCTGCTCAATGCCGGCGCGGACAAAGTCAGCATCAACACCGCCGCCGTTACCCGTCCCGATTTAATTAACGAAGCCGCCGGATTTTTCGGTTCGCAAGCCATCGTCGCCGCCGTCGATGCCAAAGCCGCCAACCCCGAAAACACACGCTGGGAAATCTTTACCCACGGCGGGCGCAATCCGACCGGTTTGGATGCGGTGGAATGGGCGGTCGAAATGCAAAAACGCGGCGCGGGCGAAATCCTGCTCACCGGTATGGACAGGGACGGTACGAAACAGGGTTTCAACCTGCCGCTGACCCGCGCCGTTGCCGAAGCCGTCGACATTCCCGTCATCGCCTCCGGCGGGGTCGGCAATGTCCGGCACCTGATTGAAGGCATAACCGAAGGCAAAGCCGATGCCGTACTTGCCGCCGGCATTTTCCATTTCGGGGAAATCGCCATCCGCGAAGCCAAACGCGCTATGCGCGAAGCCGGCATCGAAGTGCGCCTCTGACCGCCCCGACTATGCCGTCTGAAAGGAAATATGGATAAAAACCTGCTTGAAGCCGTCAAATTTGACGAAAAAGGTTTGGTTTGCGCCATCGCCCAAGATGCCGAAACCAAACGTGTTTTAATGGTGGCGTGGATGAACGCCGAAGCCCTGCAAAAAACCGTCGAAACCGGCTTTGCCCACTATTACAGCCGTTCGCGCCAAAAACAATGGATGAAGGGCGAAGAGTCGGGACACACGCAAAAAGTCCGCGAACTGCGCCTCGACTGCGACGGCGACGCCATTGTGATGCTCATCGCCCAAAACGGCGGCATCGCCTGCCACACCGGGCGAGAAAGCTGCTTTTACAAAGTCTGGCGCGGCAGCGCGTGGGAAACCGCCGATGCCGTCCTGAAAGACGAAAAAGAGATTTACGGCAGCACGCACTGACCGCCTCCAACATTGAATTATCAGGCATTTTTTTGTACAATTTCGCCGTCTCAAACACTGTCCGGGCCGTCTGAAAAGCGGCCTGAACCTTTTTGCAAAGAAAACCATGTCCCAAGAAATCCTCGACCAAGTGCGCCGCCGCCGCACGTTTGCCATCATCTCCCACCCTGACGCAGGTAAAACCACGTTGACTGAAAAACTCTTGCTGTTTTCAGGTGCGATTCAAAGCGCGGGTACGGTAAAAGGCAAGAAAACCGGCAAATTCGCCACCTCCGACTGGATGGACATCGAGAAGCAGCGCGGCATTTCCGTGGCATCAAGCGTGATGCAGTTCGACTATAAAGACCACACCGTCAACCTCTTGGACACGCCGGGACACCAAGACTTCTCCGAAGACACCTACCGCGTTTTGACCGCCGTCGATAGTGCCTTGATGGTCATCGACGCGGCAAAAGGCGTGGAAGCACAAACCATCAAGCTCTTAAACGTCTGCCGCCTGCGCGATACGCCGATTGTTACGTTTATGAACAAATACGACCGCGAAGTGCGCGATTCTCTGGAATTGCTGGACGAAGTGGAAAACATCCTGCAAATCCGCTGCGCGCCCGTCACCTGGCCAATCGGCATGGGCAAAAACTTCAAAGGCGTGTACCACATCCTGAACGATGAAATCTATCTCTTTGAAGCGGGCGGCGAACGTCTGCCGCACGAGTTCGACATCATCAAAGGGATCGACAATCCCGAACTGGAACAACGCTTTCCGCTGGAAATCCAGCAGCTGCGCGACGAAATCGAATTGGTGCAGGCGGCTTCCAACGAGTTCAATCTCGACGAATTTCTCGCCGGCGAACTCACGCCCGTGTTCTTCGGTTCGGCGATTAACAACTTCGGTATTCAGGAAATCCTCAATTCATTGATTAACTGGGCGCCTGCGCCGAAACCGCGCGACGCGACCGTGCGCATGGTCGAGCCAGACGAGCCGAAATTTTCCGGATTTATCTTTAAAATCCAAGCCAATATGGACCCGAAACACCGCGACCGTATCGCCTTCTTACGCGTCTGCTCCGGCAAATTCGAGCGCGGCATGAAGATGAAACACCTGCGTATCAACCGCGAAATCGCCGCCTCCAGCGTGGTTACATTCATGTCGCACGACCGCGAGCTGGTGGAAGAAGCCTACGCAGGCGACATCATCGGCATCCCGAACCACGGCAACATCCAAATCGGCGACAGCTTCTCCGAAGGCGAACAACTGGCGTTTACCGGCATCCCCTTCTTCGCGCCCGAACTGTTCCGCAGCGTACGCATCAAAAACCCGCTGAAAATCAAACAACTGCAAAAAGGCTTGCAACAGCTCGGCGAAGAAGGCGCGGTGCAGGTGTTCAAACCGATGAGCGGCGCGGATTTGATTTTGGGCGCGGTCGGCGTGTTGCAGTTTGAAGTCGTAACCTCGCGCCTCGCCAACGAATACGGCGTGGAAGCCGTGTTCGACAGCGCATCCATCTGGTCGGCGCGCTGGGTATCGTGCGACGACAAGAAAAAACTGGCGGAATTTGAAAAAGCCAATGCAGGCAACCTCGCCATCGACGCGGGCGGCAACCTCGCCTACCTCGCCCCCAACCGCGTGAATTTGGGACTCACGCAAGAACGCTGGCCGGACATCGTGTTCCACGAAACACGCGAACATTCGGTCAAACTGTAAAAAGCAATCGGCGATAAAATGCCGTCTGAACCCGAAAAAAGGCTTTCAGACGGCATTTTTGCCTGCAACTCAAATGCACCGATCAAAATCAAGACGCATCGGATACCGTTATCGGGCATCCCGTCCGCATGAATTTAGGGCTGACGCAAGAACGCTGGCCGGACATCGTGTTCCACGAAACGCGCGAACATTCGGTCAAACTTTAAAAAACAATCGGCAATAAAATGCCGTCTAAACCCGAAAAAAGGGCTTCAGACGGCATTTTTGCCTGCAACTCAAACGCAGACGGTCAAAATCAAGGCGCATCGGATACCGTTATCGGGCATCTCGTCCGCGTGAATTTGGGGCTGACGTAGGAACGCCGATGTGATTTCACATCCCGTACTGTTTCGACAGCTTCACATAATGCGCGGCGGAATATTTCAAAAAGGCTTTTTCCTCATCGGTCAGCACGCGCACCTGTTTGACCGGCGAACCGACATAAAGATAGCCGCCCTCCAAACGTTTGCGCGGAGGCACGAGGCTGCCCGCGCCGATCATCACTTCGTCCTCAATCACAGCATCGTCCAAAACGGTGCTGCCCATACCGACCAAGACGCGGTTGCCGATTCGGCAGCCGTGCAGCATCACTTTGTGCCCCACGGTAACGTCTTCGCCGATAACCAGCGGCGATCCTTCGGGTTTGGCGGCGGTTTTGTGGGAAACGTGCAGGACGCTGCCGTCCTGTATATTGCTGCGCGCGCCGACGGTGATGCTGTTCACATCGCCGCGCAACACGGCGCACGGCCACACGGAAACATCTTCGGCAAGCGACACTTCGCCGATGACGACGCAGGCTTCGTCTATCATACAGGTTTCGTGGATTTCGGGCGTGCGGTTTTGGAAAGTTCGGATTGCGTTCATTTTTCCTCCTTCGGTAAGATGTATATTGTTAAAGGATTTATTAAACATTCCCCCTGATTGCTTTTAAAATCCTGCCTGTAATATCGACTCCGAATAATGTGATTATCGGGAATATCAGCTTATATATCAACTTATTAGACTTTAACAGCATAAACCTTAAATGATACGCCCTTCTTTTTATACCAGCATCGCACTCTATATTTTTACTCGTCATTATGAAAAGCAAAACGAGATATTCGTAGGAAAGAAAAGAATAAAGATAACTTGATATATCCCTATTAAATTCCATTTCCGCATTTTTCTCCAAAATATATAATAATGACTTTATACTTTTTTCCGAAACAGTTCCCGTAATAGAATCTTTTCTTCCCTGCCGATAATAGTAATAACAACCGTCCAAATAAGAAAAAGTTGTTGCAGCATTAAATAATCTCATTGACCATTCGATATCTTCAGAATAAATTCCCTTTTCAAAAAACAGTTTTTCTTTAATAATCAATTCTCTTTTTATAATCTTATTCCACGCCGAACCCGGAAATTTTCTAAATCGGCATAATCCTTTCAAAACTTCGACTTTGGATTGATTGAGTATTTTTTCAGGCTGATAATCTTCGCCAAAATATGAAACACTTCCCTTATCATATTTAACTGCATTTAAAAAAACCACATCCGGCATATCAATATCATCTTTACTAAGAAAATCCAGCAAGACCTGACAATTAATAAAATCATCCGAATCAATAAAGACTATATATTTTCCGTTTGAATTTTTTATTCCGGTATTTCTCGCCTCCGACAATCCTTGGTTATCCTGATATATATATTTGATATTTGGTATCCGGTGTTTGTTGTTTGTTGTTTGTTGTTTGTTGTTTGTTGTTTGTTGTTTGTTGTTTGTTGTTTGTTGTTTGTTGTTTGATATTTTATCTATATATTCATAACATATATCTTCACTTCCGTCTTTTGACCCGTCATTCACAAGGATAAGTTCGACATTTTCATTACTTAATATAGGTTCTATGGAATTTAGACACTCTTCCAAATAACTCTCGACATTATAAATAGGAACAACGATACTTAAATCCATATCTTTCTCATTTTACTAAATAATTTTAATCTTAACCCAATCATAACCGGCAGGCGGGGAAACGCCCCCTGTTTGATAACGGACGCGCCGTTTCCTGCCGCCCGAAAGGTTTCAGACGGCAGGGATTCCGGTTATTTGCCCGCTTTGAGACCTTGCCACAGCTTCACGCCCAGTTTGGCGGATTCTGCGGATTTGGGCGATACGATGAAACTTTTTTCCATCAGTTCTTTGTTCGGGAAAATCGATGGATCGTTTGTGTATTTAGCTTCCATCAAATCACGCGCGGGACGGCTGGCGGGCGCGTAGGTAACGAAGCTGCCGTTTTTCGCCGCCACCTCGGGCCGGAGCGTGTAGTCGATATAGCGGTGGGCGTTGGCAACGTTTTGCGCGTCACGCGGAATCATAAAAGAATCCACCCACACGCCCACGCCGGTTTTCGGGGTCAATACTTTGATTTCCACGCCGTTTGCGGCTTCTTCGGCACGGGTTTTGGCAATGTTCAAATCGCCGCCGTAACCGATGGCGGCACACAGGTTGCCCGCCGCCATATCGTCGATATAGCCGGAAGAGCTGAAGCGTTTCACGTCGCCCCGGACGGCTTTCATCATATCGACGGCGGCTTTGATGTCTTCGGGATTCTCACTGTTGGGGTCTTTGCCCAAATAGTGCAACGCCAAGGGAATCTGTTCGATTGCGCTGTCGAAATAGCTGATGCCGCAGGATTTGAGTTTGGCGGTGTATTCGGGTTTGAACACCAAATCCCATTCGTTTTCGGGCAGCTTGTCCGTACCCAATGCCTTTTGCACCTGCCGCGTGTTGATTGCCAAGGTGTTGATGCCCCAGAAATAGGGGACGGCGTATTCGTTGCCCGGATCGACGGCTTCCATCATTTTCAGCAAATCTTTATCGATGTTGCCGTAATGGGGAATTTGCGCCTTGTCGATTTTCTGATACGCGCCCGCTTTGATTTGCCGGCCGACGTTGGCGATGGACGGCGCGGTCAGGTCGTAGCCGGATTTGCCGGTCAGGACTTTTGCCTCCAGTGTTTCGTTGCTGTCGTAATAATCGGAACGCGTCTTGATGCCGGTTTCTTTTTCAAAGGCGGCGACGGTTTCGGGATCGACATAATCCGACCAGTTATAGATATTGAGTTTGCCCGATTGTCCGGCTTCGGGCTTGGCGGAGGGGGTTTGGGCGGCGGTATCGCTTCCGCCGCCGCACGCAGTCAAGGCGAGGCTCAGGATTGCCGCCGCCACCAGTGTTTTTTTCATGGTTTTCGACCTTTCGTTCAAAAATAAAAAACATTGCAGGGACGGCCGGGCCGCCTGCATCGGAAGCTGTGGGGGCGGCCGGTCGGCTTTCTTGGCCCTTGGTGCAGCAAGGTTTGCATTAAACGGCAAAAACAGCCGGGGCGCAACCGTTAATTTTCACGGGTTTGCCGTTCCGGTGCCCGATCGGGCGGTAATGCGGGACATTGTTCCGCCTGCGTAAAAATGCCGTCTGAAGCCTCGGCGGCTTTCAGACGGCATCGGGGCGGACGGCATCAGTTGCTCAACACGTCCACGCCTTTGGGCGGGGTAAACTTGAACGCGCCGCGCGAGAGTTGGGGATTGGTATTCAAACCGCCGAAACTGATGGAGGTTTGGTTGCCGAAGCTGTCTTTCAACTGCATGGCGGCGAGGTTGCCGCCTTTGAAGCCGATGCGGATGTATTGGTAGCCGGCGTTGTTGCGTTTGGGCGTTGCCAGCACATAATCGATGCCGTTGGACGAACCGTCCTCTTTCAGCGTGTAGCTGCTTTCGAGGGCGGTTTTGTTCGACAGGATGGCGGCGGGGCTGCCGCCTATGGCCTGGTCTTGGGACGACTTGGTCACTTGTGCCAAATCAACATCGTAGAGCCAAACGGTTTGACCGTCGCCGACAATAGTCTGTTTGTAGGGCGAAGTGTATTCCCATTTGAAGAGGCCCGGGCGCAGGATTTTGAACGTGCCGTGCGCGGTTTGGGTTTTCTTTTTGCTTTGGACGGTTTGGGTGAAGCTGCCGCTGATACCGTCGGCATCGTTGTTGAATTGCTTGAGCGCGTCCACCGCGCCCGCCTGTGCGGAAGCGACGGCGACGGTCAGGGAGCAAACGGCGAGGAATTGGAACAGGTTGTGCGGTTTCATCATTATTTTTCCTTGTTGGAAGGGATGTGGCGCCCAGTATCGATGTTACAAAATAACAATGCAAGCCGCTTATGGGCGGTTTACATTTTGCAAACAGTGTTTTCCAAGGGCTAATTTTTTGAAGATTCGGAATTTTTTCCTGCGGAAAAGACAATCGGGTTTCACAATTCTTTAATGTATGCCGACTGTTCAAACTGTGGTATTTCATGGTTTTTGACGCGCAACGCCAACGCGCAACGCCAAATTGTAAAGATTATATTCCTTATATTGTTTTTTTTAAACGCTATAATATTTGTTTTCCGAAAAACGGCGGACTTGGAATGAAACCTGATATTTATGCCTTGCTCGAACTTGCCCTGCTTTCAGACGACCCTGATGAAAAAGGACGGCTGACGGATGAAGCGTTTGCCGCCGTTCAGAACATGGACGGGGCTGAGGCAGACGCCGCGCCGCTGGACTTCCGCCACGCGGGACGGCCGTCTAAGCCTGTTTTGGTCGCGCCGTCGCAACTGACGCCGCGCAAGATGAACACGACCGAAGGTTATGCGGCGATGCTGCACGCGATTGCACATATTGAGTTCAACGCCATCAATCTGGCTTTGGACGCGGCATACCGTTTCCGCACGCTGCCGTTTCAGTTTTTACGCGACTGGGTGCGGGTGGCGAAGGAAGAGGTGTACCATTTCCGCCTGATGCGCGAACGGCTGCGCGCTTTCGGCTTCGATTACGGCGACTTCGAGGCGCACAACCATTTGTGGGATATGGCGTACAAAACCGCCTACGACCCGCTGTTGCGTATGGCGTTGGTACCGCGCGTGTTGGAGGCGCGCGGGCTGGACGTTACGCCGGGGATACGCGCGAAGGTGGAGCAGCGCGGCGATTCGGCAACCTGCGGCGTGTTGGACATCATTTACCGCGACGAAGTGGGCCATGTCGCTATCGGCAACCATTGGTATCAACACCTCTGCCGCGAACGCGGTTTGGAACCTGTCGCCCTGTTCCGCAGTCTGATTGCCCGTTACGATATGTTTATCTTCCGCGGCTATGTGAACATCGAAGCGCGCGAAAAAGCCGGCTTCAGCCGCTTCGAGCTGGATATGTTGGAAGATTTCGAGCAGGGTTTGAAACAAGGCAAAAAGGTCGTCTGAAAACCCCGAATCCGGATTTTCAGACGACCTCTGTTGAGGAACGTTATGTCGACTCACCATCACGAACACCATCATCACGCACACGCCCACACGCATACTGCCAACAAAAAAGTATTGCGCGTGTCGTTCATCATCATCGCCGCCTTTATGCTGCTGGAGGCGGTCGGCGGCTGGCTGACCCACTCGCTCGCGCTGCTTTCCGACGCAGGGCATATGTTCAGCGACGCATTTTCCTTGGGCGTGGCATTGTGGGCGTTCAAACTCGGCGAAAAAGAAACCACGCTGCAAAAGACCTTCGGCTACAAACGTTTCGAAATCCTCACCGCTATGTTCAACGGCTTGTCGCTGGTGGTCATCGCCGTGCTGATTTTCTACGAAGCCGTCAAACGCCTGCTTTATCCGCCCGAAATCGCCACGCTGGGGATGCTCGTCATCAGCGTCGTCGGGCTGCTGGTCAACATCGGCGTGGCGGTTTATATGCTGAAAAACAGCGACACAGAAGCCAACGTCAACATGCGCGGCGCGTATCTGCACGTTTTAAGCGACCTTCTCGGCTCAATCGGCGCGATTGCCGCCGCCGTACTCATGATGGCGTTCGGCTGGAAATGGGCGGATCCGCTCGCCAGCGTGTTCGTTGCCGCGCTGGTCGGACGCAGCGGCTGGAGCCTGCTCAAACAAACGCTGCACATCCTGATGGAAGGCGCACCGGAAAACATCCACACCGACGACCTGCTCGCCGTCATCCGCAACACCGACGGCGTCAAATCCGTCCACGACTTACACGTCTGGACGATTACCAGCAATATCAACGTCCTATCCTGCCACATCGTCGTGGACGGCAGCATGACCGTTGCCGAATCCGAACAAATCGCCTACCGCATCGAACACGAGTTGTCCCACAAAAACATCGGACACTGCACCATCCAAATCGAAAGCGAACACCACCCGCACAAAAACGAGATTTTGTGTTCGCCCTATGCAGAAGCACATCACAGCCACAGCCATTAAACCAACAAGGCCGTCTGAAAACCTTTCAGACGGCCTCCACCAAAGGAAAACACATGATACAAGCCGTATTGTTCGACCTCGACGGCACGCTCGCCGACACCGCCCTAGACCTCGGCGGCGCACTCAACACCCTGCTCGCCCGCCACGGACTGCCAGCAAAAAGCATGGACGAAATCCGCACCCAAGCCAGCCACGGCGCGGCAGGACTGATCAAACTCGGCGCAGGCATCACCCCCGACCACACCGACTATGCCCGATGGCGCACCGAATACCTTGACGAATACGACAGCCGCTACGCCCAAGACACCGAGCTCTTTGACGGCGTAAACGAACTCATCGCCGAACTCGGAAAACGCGGCATCAAATGGGGCATCATCACCAACAAACCCATGCGCTTCACCGACAAACTCGTCCCCAAACTCGGCTTCATCACCCCACCCGCCGTCGTCGTCAGCGGCGACACCTGCGGCGAACCCAAGCCCAGCGTCAAACCCATGCTGTATGCGTGCGGACAAATCCACGCCGACCCGCAACACACACTCTACATCGGCGATGCCGAACGCGACATCCAAGCAGGCCGCAACTCCGGTATGACGACCGTCCTCGCCGAATGGGGCTACATCTCAGATGAAGACGATACCGACTCATGGCAACCCGACTACCGCATCGCCACACCGATCGAACTAATCGGCTGCCTTAACAAAAAACAGGTATAAAAATGCCGTCTGAAAACCTTTCAGACGGCATTTCCCACATTTCGGTACAACCTCGACACCACATCAGAACCTACGCTTCAACTTGCACGCCTGAAGGATGTGCACAGCAAGCTCTTCCACCGATTTATCCGTCGTATTCGCAAACGGAATCCCATGCCGTCTGAACATACTCTGCGCGTCCGCCACCTCGCTGCGGCATGTATCGATTTTGGCATAAGTTGAATTCGGGCGGCGTTCTTGGCGGATGGCCTGCAGGCGTTCGGGCTGAATGGTGAGGCCGAACAACTTGTCTTTGTAAGGTTTGACCATACGCGGCAAATCACTGGATTCCAAATCATCGGGAATCAACGGATAGTTGGCTGCCCGAATGCCGTATTGCAACGCCAAATACAGGCAGGTCGGCGTTTTGCCCGAACGCGATACACCCATCAAGATTACATCCGCTTCCTGAAGGTTCTTATCGCTGACCCCGTCGTCGTGGTTCAATGAGAAATTCACCGCCTCCATACGCGCATCATAACGCTTCGTATTACCGATACTGTGATGCCCCTGTTCGGCGGCAACCGCCTCGGTATTGAGTTCCTTTTCCAAAAGCCCGAGGAAGGTTTCAAAAAAATTGATGTGGAAAGCGTCTGCCTGTTTGATGATTTCACGGATTTCGTCATCAACCACACTGACAAACGCAATAGGACGCTGACCGTTTTCCTGCCGGCTCCGATTGACCTTCTCCACCACTGCGCGCGCCTTTTCCGGCGTATCGACAAACGGGTGCGTATGGCGTTTGAACGACAGATTGCCAAACTGGTTCAGCAAAGCCTCGCCGATATTCTCGGCAGTCAGACCGGTACGGTCGGAAATGTAAAACACATGGCGCGGACTGCTCATCTTCCATCCTTAAAACACAGGTTTAAAACCCCATCATAACAGCAGCGGCAGACACAAGGAAAGCACCCGCAGCACACCTACCTCGGATTACACCCAAACAGGCACAATATAATTTTAAAATAAAATTATCTAGATAAAGTATTTTTTGGCAGAAAATTTTAAAAAATGAACAAAAAAATCAAACAGAAAAAACATTAACCTATTTAAACCATCTGTTTTACAAAGAAAATACCCAAAAAAAGAAACGTACCGGCTGCAAGTTTCAAACCGCTACACACGCCGAAACCGCAATTTTTCAGACGGCATCATGATTTTAAAACGGATAAAACACATGACAGCAGAGGAACGAATCGCTTAAAATAAGCACGCGGATTTGTTTCTTTTTTAACATATTTTGGATTGGACACACAAATGGCCGACAACTACGTAATCTGGTTTGAAAACCTGCGTATGACAGATGTTGAACGCGTGGGCGGTAAAAACGCCTCGCTGGGTGAAATGATTAGTCAGCTGACCGAAAAAGGCGTTCGCGTCCCCGGCGGCTTTGCCACCACGGCCGATGCCTACCGCGCATTCCTCGCACACAACGGTCTGAGCGAACGCATTTCCGTCGCACTGGCAAAATTGGATGTCGAAGACGTTGCCGAACTGGCACGCGTCGGCAAAGAAATCCGCCAATGGATTTTGGACACGCCCTTCCCCGAACAGCTCGATGCCGAAATCGAAGCGGCATGGAACAAAATGGTTGCCGATGCCGGCGGCGCGGACATTTCCGTTGCCGTACGCTCTTCCGCAACCGCCGAAGACCTGCCGGACGCATCATTTGCCGGACAACAGGAAACCTTCTTGAACATCAACGGCTTGGAAAACGTTAAAGAAGCGATGCGCCATGTATTCGCCTCCCTGTACAACGACCGCGCCATTTCCTACCGCGTCCACAAAGGCTTCGAACACGACATCGTCGCCCTTTCCGCCGGCGTTCAACGCATGGTGCGTTCCGACAGTGGCGCATCAGGTGTGATGTTCACCCTCGACACCGAATCCGGCTACGATCAAGTCGTCTTTGTTACCTCCTCTTACGGTCTGGGCGAAAACGTCGTACAAGGCGCGGTCAACCCGGACGAATTTTATGTGTTCAAACCTACGCTCAAAGCGGGCAAGCCCGCCATCCTGCGTAAAACCATGGGTTCGAAACACATCAAAATGATTTTTACCGACAAAGCCGAAGCCGGCAAATCGGTAACCAACGTCGATGTCCCCGAAGAAGACCGCAACCGCTTCTCCATTACCGACGAAGAAATCACCGAGTTGGCACATTACGCGCTGACCATCGAAAAACACTACGGCCGCCCGATGGATATCGAATGGGGACGCGACGGCTTAGACGGCAAACTCTACATCCTGCAAGCCCGTCCCGAAACCGTAAAATCCCAGGAAGAAGGCAGCCGCAACCTGCGCCGCTTCGCCATCAACGGCGATAAAACCGTATTATGCGAAGGCCGTGCCATCGGTCAAAAAGTTGGACAGGGTAAAGTACGTCTGATTAAAGATGCTTCCGAGATGGATTCCGTCGAAGCCGGCGACGTACTCGTTACCGACATGACCGATCCGGATTGGGAACCCGTGATGAAACGTGCTTCCGCCATCGTTACCAACCGCGGCGGCCGCACCTGCCACGCGGCGATTATCGCGCGCGAACTGGGCATTCCTGCCGTTGTCGGCTGCGGCAATGCAACCGAATTGCTGAAAAACGGTCAAGAAGTTACCGTATCCTGTGCCGAAGGCGATACCGGCTTCATCTACTCCGGCCTGCTGGACGTACAGATTACCGATGTTGCCTTAGACAATATGCCCAAAGCACCGGTTAAAGTCATGATGAACGTCGGCAATCCCGAACTCGCATTCAGCTTCGCCAACCTGCCCAGCGAAGGCATCGGCTTGGCGCGTATGGAATTTATCATCAACCGCCAAATCGGCATCCACCCGAAAGCCTTGTTGGAATTTGACAAACAAGATGACGAATTGAAAGCGGAAATTACCCGCCGCATCGCCGGCTATGCATCCCCTGTCGACTTCTACGTCGATAAAATCGCAGAAGGCGTGGCGACATTGGCCGCATCGGTTTATCCGCGTAAAACCATCGTCCGTATGTCCGACTTCAAATCCAACGAATACGCCAACCTGGTCGGCGGCAGCATCTACGAACCGCATGAAGAAAACCCGATGTTGGGCTTCCGTGGTGCGGCGCGTTATGTCGCCGAGAGCTTCAAAGACTGTTTCGCCTTGGAATGCAAAGCATTAAAACGCGTCCGCGATGAAATGGGCTTGACCAACGTTGAAATCATGATTCCGTTCGTCCGCACCTTGGGCGAAGCCGAAGCCGTTGTCAAAGCCCTGAAAGAAAACGGTTTGGAACGCGGCAAAAACGGTCTGCGCCTGATCATGATGTGCGAGCTGCCGAGCAACGCGGTATTGGCGGAACAATTCCTGCAATACTTCGACGGCTTCTCCATCGGCTCGAACGACATGACCCAACTGACCCTCGGTCTCGACCGCGACAGCGGCTTGGTGTCCGAATCGTTTGACGAACGCAACCCTGCCGTCAAAGTGATGCTGCACCTTGCCATCTCCGCCTGCCGCAAGCAGAACAAATATGTCGGCATCTGCGGTCAAGGTCCGTCCGACCATCCGGACTTTGCCAAATGGCTGGTTGAGGAAGGTATCGAAAGCATTTCCCTGAACCCGGATACCGTCATCGAAACTTGGCTGTATTTGGCGAATGAATTGAACAAATAATCAATGCCCATACCCCCGAGCCTGAAAAGCGCGGGGGTATTTTTTTCCAAGCAGCTCCGTTCAGACGGCATTTCCTGCCGATGCCCCGTCCGCGATAATATTTGACACCCACGCGCCGACTGCCTACAATTCCCCCTTCTCCGAGCAACCGGCAACGGTCAGCTTCTTCTTTCAGACGGCATCTGCCTGTCTTTTTCCTCTTCAAAATACATCATTATTATGCACGTCTCCGAATTACAAACCCTGCACATTTCCAAACTCTTAGAATTGGCGGAAGAACACGGCATCGAAAACGCCAACCGATTCCGCAAACAAGACCTCGTATTTGCCATCGTCCGCCAGATGATGAAAAAAGGCGAGGGTTTCACCTGCTCCGGCACGCTTGAAATCCTGCCCGACGGTTTCGGCTTCCTCCGCAGCGCGGACACCTCCTATCTTGCCGGACCCGACGACATCTATGTCTCGCCCACCCAAATCCGCCGCTTCAACCTGCATACGGGCGACACCATCGAAGGAAGCGTCCGCGTCCCCAAAGACAACGAACGCTATTTTGCCCTAGTCAGGCTTGATACCATCAACGGCGACCACCCGGAAGTATGCCGCCATAAAATCCTGTTTGAAAACCTGACCCCGCTGTTTCCGACCGAACAGTTGAAGCTGGAACGCGACTTAAAGTCCGAAGAAAACCTTACCGGACGCGCCATCGACCTGATTTCGCCCATCGGTAAAGGTCAGCGCGCTCTCTTGGTTGCCCCGCCCAAAAGCGGTAAAACCGTGATGCTGCAAAATATTGCCCATGCCATTACCGCAAACTATCCTGAAGTCGAGCTCATCGTCCTCTTGATTGACGAGCGTCCCGAAGAAGTTACCGAAATGAGCCGCTCCGTCCGTGGCGAAGTAGTTTCCTCCACCTTTGACGAGCCGGCTCAACGCCACGTCCAAGTTGCCGAAATGGTGCTTGAAAAAGCCAAGCGTATGGTGGAACACAAAAAAGACGTGGTCATCCTACTGGATTCGATTACCCGCCTTGCCCGCGCCTACAATACCGTCGTCCCCACCTCGGGCAAAATCCTGACCGGCGGTGTCGATGCCAACGCGCTGCACCGCCCCAAACGTTTCTTCGGTGCGGCGCGCAACGTGGAAGAAGGCGGTTCGCTGACCATCATCGCCACAGCATTGGTTGAAACCGGCAGCCGTATGGACGATGTGATTTACGAAGAATTCAAAGGCACCGGCAATATGGAATTGCACCTTGACCGCCGTATGGCGGAAAAACGTCTCTTCCCCGCCATCAACATCAACAAATCCGGCACGCGCCGCGAAGAGCTGCTTGTGCCGAACGACCAGTTACAACGTATGTGGCTCTTACGCAAATTCCTGCACCCGATGGACGAAATCGAGGCAGCCGAATTTTTAATCGGAAAAATCAAAGCCTCTAAAAACAATGATGATTTCTTTGAACTGATGCGCGGAAAATAAACACACCGTACGGCATTCAAAAAATGCCGTCTGAAACTTGGAAAGCAGGCTTCAGACGGCATTTTTATGCATTTGCCGTTCCCTAATACTCAACGGCTGTCTTTCCACTGATAATATTTCGAGCCGAGGAAAGAACCGAGTTTGCGCAAAAACGGTTGCAGGATAATATTCGGCTGGCGCAACTGCTCAAACGGCTTCAGACGGCATTCGTCCCCTAAAATTGCTTCGGCAACCGCCAGACCTGCAATGCCTGTTATCGCCATCCCGTGTCCGGAATAACCTTGTGCATAAAAAACATTTGCGGCCAAACGTCCGAAATGCGGGACAAGGTTGGCGGTAATGTCGCACTCCCCGCCCCACGAATATTCGATTCTAACATCGGCAAGCTGCGGAAAAACTTTAAGCATGTCTTGGCGGACAAGCTCGGTCATACGCGCAGGATCGTCGATAAATTCATGGTCTTTACCGCCGAAAAGCAACCTGCCGTCCGCACTGAGGCGGTAATAGTCCAAAATATGGCGGTTGTCGCATACTGCCATATTGTTACGGATAAGCCCTTTTGCGCGTGCACCCAAGGGTTCGGTGGCAATAATAAAGGTGCTAACGGCAATCGCCTTGCGTTCCAAAGGCTGGAATATCGGGTTCAAACCGGCATAAGTATTGACGGCGTACACCAGATTTTTGCATTCGACGCTGCCTTCGGGCGTGTAAACCAGCCAACTGTTTTGATGCGGCTCGATGCGCGTCATCGGGGACTGCTCGAAAATCTGCGCGCCGGCTTCGGCAGCGGCGCGGGCGATGCCCAAAGTGTAATTGAGCGGATGAAGGTGTCCGGACAAGGGATCGAACTGTGCGCCTTGGTACATATCGCTGTCGAGTTGCTGCTTCAGTTCAGTGTTATCCCAAAGTTGATAATGAGTTGCACCGTAATATTTTTGGGCGTGCTCATGCCATTGTTGCAATTCTTCCCAATGTTGCGGACGAACGGCAACCGTGGCATAACCGCGTTGCCAATCGCAATCGATGGCATGTTTGCGGACGCGTTCGTCCACCAGTTCGACCGCCTGCAAAGACTGTTGCCAAAACCATTGCGCCTGCTCCAAACCGACCTGTTTTTCAATTTCCTCCATACCGCAGGCGTAGTCGCTGATAACCTGACCGCCGCTCCTGCCGGACGCGCCGAAGCCGATACGAGCGGCTTCCAACACAACCGTTTCATGTCCCTGCTCCGCCAAGGGTAGTGCAGTGCACAAACCACTCAAACCGCCACCGATGATACAGGTATCGATTTTCAGACGGCATTGAAGTTTCGGATAAACAGTATGAGGATTAACCGAACTAAAATAATAAGAAGGCAGATATTCTTGAAAATCAGGACGAATCATTATGTTTACTTTATCAGGTGTATTTTCAGACGGCATGATATGGTTTGCCGTACCATGCCGTCTGAACGGGAAATTACTTTAAGAAAACAGGCTGACCTGATAATGCGGTCAGCCTGCCCTGTCGGTCAATGCGCTTTCTCAGCAGCCAGTTTTTCCTGGCGGTAGGCTTCTGCCGCTTCTCGGTCACGCCTAGTCGCCTGCCTCATCATCCAATAATTGACGATGATGACCAATGTTCCGATGATGCCGATCAGGATGGTTGCCAAAACGTTCATCTGCGGATCGAGACCCAACTTGATCTTGGAGAAAATCACCTGCGGCAATGTAGAAGAACCAGGACCGGAGAGGAATGAGGTAATCACCAAGTCGTCCAGCGACAGGGTAATGCCGAGCAGGAAGCCGGAGGCAATCGCAGGCGCAATCAGCGGCAGGGTAATCACGAAAAAGATTTTCAGCGGACGCGCGCCCAAATCCATTGCGGCTTCTTCGAGCGACTGGTCAAGCTCGACCAGCCGCGAACGGATGACAACGGTAATGTATGCCATGCAAAGCGTGGTATGTCCTAAGAAAATAGTGAAAAAGCCTCGATCAAAATAAAGCGATTGCAGCAATTCGCTACCTTGCAGAAACATCTGCACCTGAATAATCAGGAGCAGCATAGACAGACCGGTAATCACGTCGGGCATCACCATAGGTGCGGAAATCATACCGGCAAACAAGGTACTGCCGCGGAAACGTTTGATACGCGCCATCGCATAGCCCGCCAGCGTACCCAAAACCACGGCGGCAAGCGAAGACACGACGGCAATACGCAGCGATAACCAAGCAGCTTCCAAGATGGTGTCGTTTTCCAGCAATGCGCCGTACCACTTGGTCGAAAAGCCGCCCCAAACGGTAACGAGCTTGGATTCGTTAAACGAATAGACAACCAAAACGACCAGCGGGATATACAGAAACGCCAGCGACAGTGCCAACATCAGTTTCAGGAACCAAGATAATCGGGATTTTTGCATTATTTGGCTCCTTCTTCCAATTCGCGGTTTTCATAATGCTGGAACAGCGCAATCGGCACGACCAGCAGCGCAACCATCACGACGGCGACGGCGGAAGCCAGCGGCCAGTTGTTTTGATCGAAGAATGCCTGCCACAAGACTTTACCGATCATCAAGTTTTCAGAACCGCCGACCAGCTCGGGAATCACGAATTCACCGACTGCTGGAACGAAAACCAGCATCGAACCTGCAATAATGCCGGTTTTCGACAAAGGCAGGGTAATCATCAAGAACGACTTGACCGGTCCCGCACCCAAATCGGAAGCTGCTTCGAGCAGGCGGCTGTCCAGTTTCACCAGCTGCGTGTAAAGCGGCAGAATCATAAACGGCAGATAGGCGTAAACCATCACCAAATTGAGCGAAAAGGCATTGTAGAACAAATCCAAAGGCTCGCTGATAATACCCATTTTAATCAACATATTGTTGACGATGCCGTTATGTCCGAGCAGACCCATCCACGCATAGACGCGCAACAGGAAAGATGTCCAAAAGGGCAGCATAATGGCAAGCAGCAAACCATTACGGACAGAAGGATTGGCACGAGAAATCGCATAGGCGGTCGGATAACCGACCAACAGGCAAATCACTGTCGTCATCAATGCGGTTTTGATTGAAGACCAGTAGGTCATCAGATAGATATTGCTGTTTTCACCGTCGCCGAAGGGGTTCAGGGTATTCCAGAAATTTTGGAAAATATCGGCATAGTTTTGATAACTGATGGCGATATTCAGACGACCTAAATCTTCATCGATGCTGGTCAACGGCGTAAACGGCGGAATGGCGATTTCTTGTTCGGCAAAGCTAATTTTCAGCACGATGGCGAACGGAATCAGAAACAGCACCAAAAGCCAAATATACGGCACGGCAATCACCGCACGCTGACCCGGGCGGCGGAACAGTTTGTTTTTCAGTTTTTTAAGGTTCATCTCACTCCCCTTAAATCAACGGAACAACGGAGTCGGTTGGTTTTCCGGCCAGCTGATATACACGGTTTCTTCCCAAGTCGGCGGCGTGATGTTGCGCACATACCAGTAAGGTGCAGGAACTTGGCTTTTGATGACACGGCCGTTGGCGAGTTTGATATGGTATATGGCGAAGCTGCCCAAATAGGCAATTTCTTTTACCGTACCTTTCGCCCAGTTATAATCGCCCAAATGATCAGGTTTTTCTTTATATAAATCAATATCCTCTGGTCGAATGCTAACCCAAAGGTCCTGCTCGCTCGGGCCGCCCAAACCATGATCGATACGGACGTGGTTTTCCAAACCTTCGCATTCGATGACGGCATAATCCGCATGATCTTCAATCACCACACCGTCAAAAATATTGGTTTCGCCGATAAACTCGGCAGTAAAGCGGCTGTTGGGATAGTCATACACATCGCTGGGTGTACCGACCTGTTGCAACTGACCGTCGGACATAATGGCGATGCGGGTCGCCATCGTCATCGCCTCTTCTTGGTCGTGCGTAACCATAATACAGGTTACGCCGACTTGTTCCAGCGTATTGACCAACTCAAGCTGGGTTTGTTGGCGCAATTTTTTGTCCAACGCGCCGAGGGGTTCGTCCAACAACAGGATTTTCGGGCGTTTTGCCAAACTGCGCGCCAATGCGATACGCTGCTGCTGACCACCGGACAATTGGTGCGGCTTACGCTTGGCGTATTTGGTCATCTGAACCAGACGCAGCATTTCTTCCACGCGCGCGGCGATTTCGTCCTTAGGCATTTTGTCCTGCTTCAATCCGAAGGCAATGTTCTGCTCCACCGTCATATGCGGAAAAAGCGCGTAACTTTGGAACATCATATTGATGGGGCGGTCATAGGGTGCAAGTTTGGTAATATCCTGACCATCAAGGATAATTTTTCCCTGATTGGGACTTTCCATACCCGCCAGCATACGCAGCAGCGTGGATTTACCGCTGCCGGAGCTGCCCAAAAGGGCAAAGATTTCGTGTTGATAAATGTCCAAGTCGATGTTATCGACAGCGTAATTGTCACCAAACTTTTTCACCAAACCTTGGATTTTGAGATAAGGTTTGGCTGAAGACGCAGTGGTTGCGGTCATAATGGCAATACTCCAATAAAAAGACGAGTACCGGCAAAACGGATTTTCGAATGGGTGATAAAAAGCTGTTTGATTGCTGGCGGGAGTCGCAACGTCTGATGCCGTCTGAAACTCTTGTGAAGCGCACGGGCAGCATGAAATGGAACAGGATTCCAAAGAACTTTGTATTATATTAGTTTATGCGGTTTTCGGGCAATAAATATGGATTTGAACTTGTCGGAAAGCAACAGAAAAGAAAACACCGCCCATTTTTCTGGGCGGTGTCGGAAAGCGCAATTATTTACGCAGACCCAAGCGGGTAATCAACGCACGATAAGTATCGGGTTGGGTACGGCGCAAGTAGGCCAACAAACGGCGGCGTTGGCTAACCATTTTCAGCAGACCACGACGACTGTGGTGGTCTTTGGGGTTGGCTTTGAAGTGGGGGGTCAGGTCGTTGATGCGGAAAGTCAACAGGGCGACTTGCACTTCAGAAGAGCCGGTATCACCTTCTTTGCGTTGGAAATCTTTAACGATTTGTGCTTTTTGTTCTACGGTCAGTGCCATAATGAAAACTCCAAAAATATAAGAATCCCCATAGGGATTCAGACAAGTTTGCCAAGCCTGAAGACAACGGCAAACTCCCTATTCCTGAAACAGGAACGGCGCATTATCACACAATTTTTGCTGTTCTGCACGATATTTTGCGATGTCGGCGAAATGCCGTCTGAAAACGGAGACATCTTCCGGTTTCAGACGGCATTTGACATCAGACCACAATTTCTTCCTTCTGTTTCGCTTCCTTGGCGATATTGTCGCGGCTCAAACCGAACATCAGCAAGAGCGGGCTAGCAACCAATACGGAAGAATAAATGCCGAACACGATGCCGATGGTCAACGCCATAGAAAAGCCGTGCAAGGCCGCACCGCCGAACACCAGCATAGAAACAACCATCGCCTCGGTCGAACCGTGGGTAATGATGGTGCGGCTCATCGTTGCGGTAATCGCGTTGTCGATGACTTCCGGCACGGTATGTCCGCGCATCGCCGGCTTGCGGAAGTTTTCACGGATACGGTCGAAGACGACGACGGATTCGTTCACAGAATAGCCCAATACGGCAAGAATACCCGCCAAGACGGTCAGCGAAAATTCCCATTGGAAGAAGGCAAAGCAGCCGAGAATAATCACGATGTCGTGCATATTGGCGATAATGGCAGATACGGCAAAACGCCACTCAAAACGCATCGACAGGTAAATAATGATGCCGATAACGACAAAACCTAAAGCCATCAATCCATTACTTACCAATTCCTCACCGACTTGCGGGCCGATAAATTCGACTTGGCGCAAAGTAACATCGGGACTGTCTTTTTTCAGCAAATCTATAACCTGATTGGACAACTGTGCGGAAGTAACACCTTCTTTGTTCGGCAGGCGGATCATAATGTGTTTGTTCGTACCCAATGCCTGAACCTGTACATCACCCATTTTCAGCGTATCGAGGCGTTCGCGCATCTTATTGACATCCGCACCCTGCTGATATTGGACTTCCATTACCGTACCACCGGTAAATTCGACAGAGAAATTCAGACCTTTGGTCACCAAGAAGAACACGGCAGCGATAAACGTAACCAACGAAATGAAGGTTGTCAGTTTGCCGTAGCTCATAAACGGAATATCGCGTTTGATTTTAAAGAGTTCCATAGCTTACTCCTTACCTGCCGCAGTTTCGGCTTCAGGTTTCCATACCGCACCGATGGAAATGTTCTGCAATTTGCGTCTGCGTCCGTACCACAAATTGACCAACGCACGGAATACGACGACAGACGAATACATCGAAGTCAGAATACCCAAGCAGTGTACGACCGCAAAACCGCGTACCGGACCGGAACCGAATACCAAAAGCGCGATACCGGCAATCAGCGAAGTCAGGTTCGAATCGACAATGGTCGCCCATGCGTGTTGGAAACCGAGATTGATTGCCTGCTGCGGCGGCACACCGGCACGCAGTTCCTCTCGGATACGTTCGTTAATCAAGACGTTGGAGTCGATTGCCATACCTAAAGTCAACGCCAGCGCGGCAATACCCGGTAACGTCAACGTTGCCTGCATGGCAGACAAAATACCGATTAGAAACAGTATGTTGGTACTCAATGCAATGGTAGAAAAGAAACCCATCAGACGATAGTAAACCACCATGAATGCAGCAACGATGGCAAAACCCCATAAAGTCGAATGGAAGCCTTTTTCGATGTTCTCCTTACCCAAAGACGGACCGATGGTACGTTCTTCGACAATCTGCATCGGTGCGGCAAGAGAACCGGCACGCAACAGCAAAGACGTATCGTTGGCTTCGGCTGTCGTCATGCTTCCGGAAATTTCCACGCGTCCGCCGGTAATGGCAGTACGGATAACCGGCGCGGTTACAACCTCGGATTTTCCTTGGTCGATCAAAACCATCGCCATGCGTTTGCCGACATTTGCGGCAGTCAGTTCGCCAAAAATGCTGCCACCCGCGCTGTCCAAGCTCAGACTGACGGCAGGTGCGCCCATTTGGTCGAAACTCGGTTGCGCATCGTTGATGTTGTCGCCCGTCAGCTCGACCTGTTTGCTGATTAGCAGAGTTTCGGGACGATCTCCGCCGCTTGAAAGCAACTCATAACCGCTCGGCACGTTGCCTTCCAATGCCTCGCGCAACTTGGCAGGATCGTCCTCCACCATGCGGACTTCCAAAGTCGCGGTACGGCCGATGATGTCTTTTGCCTTGGCAGTGTCTTGCACACCGGGAAGCTGCACGACGATGCGGTCGGCACCGGACTGCTGGATGACGGGTTCGGCCACGCCCAACTCGTTCACACGGTTGTGCAGGGTAGTGATGTTCTGTTTGACCGCATCGGAACGTACTTTATTCACCGCCTCTTCCGAAAGCGTCAAGACGATATTGCTGCCGTCTGAATTCAGCGTTGCTTCAGGAAACAGCCTGCGCAACTGCGGCAGTGCCTTTTGCACATCACCTGCATCCTGCAAAGGGATGGTCAAACTGTTTTCAGTCTGGCGTACCGTACCGCTGCGGATTTTTTCGCGGCGCAGTTCGCGGCGGATGTCGCCCGAATAACGTTCAAATGTTTTCTGCATCGCCGCTTTCATATCGACCTGCATGGTGAAATGCACGCCGCCGCGCAGGTCCAAACCCAAAAACATCGGATTGGCTTTGATTTTCGCCATCCATTCGGGGCTGTCCGCCAACAGGTTGAGCGCGGTAATATACCCTTCGCCCAAAGTGTTTTCGATGATGTCGCGTGCTTTCAATTGCGTTTCAGTGTCTTTGAAACGCACTTTCAACGAATTGTCGACGACAAACATCCCATCTGTCTGAATACCTGCCTGTTTCAGTGCGGCATCTACTTTAGACTGGGTTTGATCATTGATAACAATAGCTTGTCGGTTGGTCGATACCTGTACAGCAGGCGTTTCACCAAAAAGGTTGGGCAGCGAATAAACAGCCGCAACCACAATCGTAAACGCAATCAGCAGGTATTTCCATAAAGGATAACGGTTCATGATAAACCTTTGCTTTATTTATAAAGGCAAACAGCCGCACTCGGAAAATGAGGCGGCTTTCCTAAAAAAACGGGATTATTCGGCTTTTGCGGCAATCGCGTTGCGCTCAACTTCCACTTCAATTTTCGCACCTTGGCCGATATCGACAGTATAGAATTGCTCGCCTACTTTGGTTACACGTCCTTTAAAACCGGCAGCCAAAACAACTTTGTCGCCGATCTTCAAAGCAGCCAGCATCGCTTGGTGTGCTTTGAATTTCTTTTGTTGGGGGCGCATGATCAGGAAGTAGAACACCACCATAATCAACACCAAAGGAGCAAATTGTGCAACAGCTTGATTCATAATTTATCCGTTCTTTCTAATATGGTTGAAAATCGAGCGGGGTATATAATAGCATAAGACCGTAAACAATATATCGGGTTTGCTGCCCATACCCAACCGTATGCCGTCTGCAACCCCTTTCCCGAACCCATGCCGCTAACCCGCCTGTTCCTGAAACTCTACGCCCTGCTGCGCCTTTTTTTGGGCAAAAACGCCCAGACCGCCTGGCTTTTCCACCCCGCCTGCACCGGACACGAACCCGGAGTAAACCATCCCGATTCGCCCGACCGCATCCTCTGCATCGAGCAGGCATTGCGCCGCGCCGGTATTTGGCAGCACCTCCAAACCGTAGAGGCGGAAGAAATCAGCGATACGCGCCTTGCACTTGTCCACTCGAGCAAATATCTGAACCGTTTGGAATCTTGCCTGCCCCAAAAAGGCAAGATTTTCCGCCTGGATGACGACACTGCAATCAGCACAGGCTCGCTGTCTGCCGCACGCTTTGCCGCCGGTTCGGCAGTTCAGGCAGTCGACATGGTCATGAACCGCAAAGCATGGCATGCCTTTTGCGCCGCCCGCCCGCCCGGACACCATGCAGGCAGCGGCAAAGCCGGCGGATTCTGCCTGCTGAACAACGTTGCCGCCGGCGTCATGCATGCCATTGCCGAATACCGCCTGAAACGCATTGCCGTCATCGATTTCGATGTCCACTACGGCGACGGTACGGCAGAAATATTCAAAGACGATCCGCGCATCCTGTTTTTCAACCTGTTTGAAACCGACCTTTTCCCCTTCCCCGAAAACAACGATATGCCCGACGGCGGCAATATGGTGCACCTGCCCTTGCCGCCGGGAACGGGCAGCCGCGCATTCCGCGAAGCCGTCCGCAGACAGTGGCTGCCCCGGCTTGCCGCATTCAAACCCGAACTGGTGCTGCTGTCGGCAGGATTCGACGCACACCGTCTGGACGAATCGGGCAGGCTCAACCTGCACGAGGCGGATTTTGCCTGGCTGACACACAAAATCATTCAGACGGCATCCAGCTGCTCCGGCAAAATCGTATCCGTACTCGAAGGCGGCTACACCCTTGAACCTCTGGCACAATCTGCTGCCGAGCATATCCGCGTGCTGGCAGGGCTGTGCAAATCCGATGCCGCAACCGCCTATCAGAAAACACTGTATCCAACAAAAAAACGGTTTGCCAAACCGAAAACCGGACAGGTGCGCCAACCTACCCAATCCGACCGTTACGATATAAATGCCGTCTGAAGCCGATTCGGTTTTCAGACGGCATCATTATTTGACCTGACGCAAACAGAAAGCCTTCCGCGTGCTTAAACACATCTCTTGTAGTAAAATAACATCTAAACAGATTCAACCGGAAACGGTCAGGCTTCTTCACGCCATTCCCATTTCAACCGCCGTCCGACATTTTTCAGACGGCATTCCTACTTGAAAACAAGGAGCGTTACAATGAAAGCAGCACGTTTTTACGATAAAGGCGATATCCGCATCGAAGACATCCCCGAACCGACCGTCGCCCCCGGCACCGTCGGCATCAATGTCGCGTGGTGCGGCATCTGCGGCACCGACCTGCACGAATTTATGGAAGGCCCGATTTTCATCCCGCCCTGCGGTCATCCGCACCCGATTTCCGGCGAGTCCGCTCCCGTAACGATGGGACACGAGTTCTCCGGCGTGGTCTATGCCGTCGGCGAAGGCGTGGACGACATCAAAGTCGGTCAACACGTCGTTGTCGAGCCTTACATCGTACACGACGACGTACCGACCGGCCCGGGCAGCAACTACCACCTCTCCAAAGACATGAACTTTATCGGCTTGGGCGGCTGCGGCGGCGGTCTGTCCGAAAAAATCGCCGTCAAACGCCGTTGGGTGCATCCGATTTCCGACAAAATCCCGTTGGATCAAGCCGCTTTGATCGAACCGCTGTCTGTCGGACACCACGCCTATGTACGCAGCGGCGCGAAAGAAGGCGATGTCGCATTGGTCGGCGGTGCAGGCCCGATCGGTTTGCTGTTGGCTGCCGTGCTGAAAGCCAAAGGCATCAAAGTCATCATCACCGAGTTGAGTAAAGCACGCAAAGACAAAGCGCGCGAATCCGGCGTTGCCGACTACATCCTCGACCCGTCCGAAGTCGATGTTGTCGAAGAGGTGAAAAAACTGACCAACGGCGAAGGCGTGGACGTGGCATTCGAATGTACCAGCGTGAACAAAGTGTTGGATACTTTGGTCGAAGCCTGCAAACCTGCCGCCAACTTGGTTATCGTATCCATCTGGAGTCACCCCGCCACCGTCAACGTCCACAGCGTCGTGATGAAAGAGCTGGACGTGCGCGGCACCATCGCCTACTGCAACGACCACGCCGAAACCATCAAACTGGTCGAAGAAGGCAAAATCAACCTCGAGCCTTTCATCACCCAGCGCATCAAGCTGGACGAACTGGTTTCCGAAGGCTTCGAGCGTCTGATCCACAACAACGAATCCGCCGTTAAAATTATTGTGAATCCAAACCTGTAAGCAAATTACATTTGCAACAGCACAAATGCCGTCTGAAACGCTCAGACGGCATTTTCCAACGAAACGCAACAGGCGTATTGCCCGAGAGCAGCCGTTTAGCCTATCATTCCGAACGAACAGAAACAAACAGAAGGAAAATCATGGGAGATTCCGTACTATCCGCCATCCAACAAACCATTATACAGCGCAAATCTGCCGATCCGTCCGAATCTTACGTCGCACAGCTCCTGCATAAGGGCGAAGACAAAATCCTAAAAAAAGTGATTGAAGAGACGGGCGAAGTGTTGATGGCATCCAAAGACAAAGACCCGTCCCACCTGGTTTACGAAGTTGCTGACTTATGGTTTCACACCATGATTCTTCTGACACACCACGACCTGAAGGCGGAAGACGTACTGGACGAACTTGCGCGCCGTCAAGGTTTGTCGGGCTTGGCCGAAAAAGCCGCTCGCACAGAATCTTGAATTTATATTACAATCCGCACTTTCCCACATTCAATCCGTCTGACCGCTTTTCAGACGGCATCGGAGCCGTTATGGACAACTGTATTTTCTGCAAAATCGCTGCCAAAGAGATTCCGGCGCAAACCGTCTATGAAGACGGGGAGATGGTTTGTTTCAAAGACATCAACCCCGCCGCTCCGGTTCATCTGCTGCTGATTCCCAAAGTCCATTTCGATTCGTTGGCACACGCCGCTCCCGAACATCAGCCCCTTTTGGGAAAAATGATGCTGAAAGTTCCCGAAATCGCCAAAGCGGCAGGACTGGCAGACGGCTTCAAAACCCTTATCAATACTGGCAAAGGCGGCGGACAAGAGGTCTTCCACCTGCATATACACATCATGGGCACACCCGTATAAACCGTTATTTCACAATCAACCCCTAATACTTACTTAAGGATACATCATGGGCAGTTTTTCTCTTACGCACTGGATTATCGTACTGATTATCGTCGTTTTGATATTCGGCACCAAAAAACTGCGCAACGTCGGCAAAGACCTCGGCGGCGCAGTTCATGACTTCAAACAGGGGCTGAACGAAGGCACCGATGGCAAAGATGCCGGAAAAGACGACGTAATCGAACATAAAAAAGACGAAGACAAAGCATAACTTATGTTTGATTTCGGTTTGGGCGAGCTGATTTTGGTCGGCATTATCGCCCTGATTGTCCTCGGCCCCGAACGCCTGCCCGAGGCCGCCCGCACCGCCGGACGGCTCATCGGCAGATTGCAACGCTTTGTCGGCAGCGTCAAACAAGAGTTTGACACGCAAATCGAACTGGAAGAACTGCGCAAGGCAAAGCAGGAATTCGAAGCTGCCGCTGCTCAGGTTCGAGACAGCCTCAAAGAAACCGATACGGATATGCAGAACAGTCTGCACGACATTTCTGACGGTCTGAAACCTTGGGACAAACTGCCCGAACAGCGCACGCCTGCCGATTTCGGTGTCGATGAAGGCGGCACCCCCCTTCCTGATGCGGCAAACACCCTATCAGACGGCATTTCCGACGTTATGCCGTCTGAACGTTCCGATACTTCCGCCGAAACCCTTGGGGACGACAGGCAAACCGGCAGTACAGCCGAACCCGCGGAAACCGACAAAGACCGCGCATGGCGGGAATACCTGACTGCTTCTGCCGCCGCACCCGTCGTACAGACCGTCGAAGTCAGCTATATCGATACTGCTGTTGAAACGCCTGTTCCGCACACCACTTCCCTGCGCAAACAGGCAATAAGCCGCAAACGCGATTTTCGTCCGAAACACCGCGCCAAACCGAAATTGCGCGTCCGTAAATCATAAAGAGGGCAAATCCGGTGTCCGAAACACAAAACGAACAAACCGTCCAACCGCTTGTCGAACACCTCATCGAGCTGCGCCGCCGCCTGATGTGGACGGTTGTCGGCATCTTAGTCTGCTTTTTCGGCCTAATGCCGTTTGCCCAACAACTCTATACTTTTATCGCCGACCCGCTGATGGCAAACCTGCCAAAAGACACCAGCATGATTGCCACCGACGTCATCGCACCATTTTTCGTGCCGGTCAAAGTTACCCTGATGGCGGCATTTTTAATTTCGCTGCCGCATACGCTCTACCAAATCTGGGCATTTGTCGCCCCCGCACTCTATCAAAACGAAAAACGCCTGATTACCCCGCTTGTCCTCTCAAGCGTCAGCCTGTTTTTCATCGGCATGGCGTTTGCCTACTTTCTGGTTTTCCCCGTCATTTTCAAATTCCTTGCCGGCGTTACCCCTGTCGGGGTCAATATGGCGACCGACATCGACAAATACCTCTCCTTCATCTTGGGGATGTTTGTCGCATTCGGCACAACGTTTGAAGTCCCCATTGTCGTTATTCTGCTGACTAAAATAGGTGTGGTAACAACCGAACAGCTCAAACACGCCCGCCCCTATGTCATTGTCGGTGCGTTTGTCATTGCCGCAGTCATCACACCGCCCGACGTCATCTCACAAACCCTGCTTGCCATTCCGCTGATTCTCTTATACGAAGCAGGTATTTGGTTCGGACGCTTCTTCACTCCACGTTCAGAACAGGATGGCGACATACGGCCGCCTGCAAAAACCTGACACTATGCCGTCTGAAACCCCGCCTCATACCGCCACAGATTAAGGAATACCTTTGAATACCCTCTATTTAGGTTCAAACAGCCCACGCAGAATGGAAATCCTGACGCAGTTGGGCTATCGGGTCGTCAAGCTGCCTGCCGACATCGACGAAACGGTCAGACAGAACGAAGACCCTGCCCGTTACGTTCAAAGGATGGCAGAAGAAAAAAACCGAACCGCCCTGACCCTCTTTTGCGAAACCAACGGCACAATGCCCGATTTCCCCCTGATTACCGCCGACACCTGCGTCGTTTCAGACGGCATTATATTAGGCAAACCCCGCTCCCAAGCCGAAGCGGTCAAATTCCTAAAACTGCTGTCGGGCACCAGGCATACCGTCCTGACTGCCGTCTATATCCACTATCGCGGCAATGCGAAAAACTGCCTCCAAACCAACCACGTCGCCTTCAAGCCCCTGAGTTCGGAAGAAATTTCCGCCTATGTACAAAGCGGCGAACCTATGGATAAAGCCGGTGCCTACGCCGTGCAAGGCATAGGCGGTATCTTTATCCAATCTATCGAAGGCAGCTTCAGCGGCATTATGGGGCTGCCTGTTTATGAAACCGTTTCGATGTTGCAGGATTTGGGATACCGTACCCCACCCCTCATCCGAGCCTAACCAGTAAAGACCGCCGTGAACAGACAAACCGCTTACCTCCTTGCCTCTTTCAGCCTGATCGCACTGATAATCCTGTCCCTTTCCTGGGAACTGTGGATTGCACCGTTGCGCCCGGGCGGCTCGTGGCTCGCGCTCAAAGCCCTCCCCCTCTGTCTGCCGCTTTCAGGCATCTTGAAAAAGAACATCTACACCTACCAATACAGCTCCATGCTGGTTCTGATTTACTTTGCCGAAGCCGTCATGCGCCTGTTCGACGCCTATCCGGCAGAACAGATTTGCGCCGCACTTTCCGCAGTATTCAGCATCATCTTCTTCATATCCTGCCTGTCGTTCGTCAAACAATACAAGGAAACAAACAATGCCCGCTGAAACGCCCGTATCCGGCATCCGCCCCGCCGCCAAACTGCCGATTTACCTATTGCCCTGTTTCCTTTGGATAGGCATCGTCCCCTTTACCTTCGCACTCCGTCTGGAACCGTCGCCCGACTTTTACCACGATGCCGCCGCCGCAGCCGGCCTGATTGTCCTGTTGTTCTTCACGGCAGGAAAAAAGCTGTTTGATGTCAAAATCCCACCTATCAGCTTCCTTCTGTTTGCAATGGCGGCGTTTTGGTATCTTCAGGCACGCCTGATGAACCTGATCTACCCCGGAATGAACGACATCGTCTCTTGGATTTTCATCTTACTCGCCGTCGGCGCGTGGGCCTGCCGGAGCTTGGTCGCACACTACGGACAAGAACGCATCGTGACCCTGTTTGCCTGGTCGCTGCTTATCGGCTCCCTGCTTCAATCCTGCATCGTCGTCATCCAGTTTGCCGGCTGGGAAGACACCCCTCTGTTTCAAAACATCATCGTTTACAGCGGGCAAGGCGTAATCGGACACATCGGACAGCGCAACAACCTCGGACACTATCTGATGTGGGGCATACTCGCCGCCGCCTACCTCAACGGACAACGAAAAATCCCGCCCGCCTTGGGCGCAATCTGCCTGATTATGCAGACCGCCGTTTTAGGTTTGGTCAACTCGCGCACCATCTTGACCTACATAGCCGCCATCGCCCTCATCCTTCCCTTCTGGTATTTCCGTTCGGACAAATCCAACAGGCGGACGATGCTCAACATAGCCGCAGCCGTATTCCTTACCGCGCTGTTCCAATTTTCCATGAACACCATTCTGGAAACCTTTACCGGCATCCGCTACGAAACTGCCGTCGAACGCGTCGCCAACGGCGGTTTCACAGACCTGCCGCGCCAAATCGAATGGCGCAAAGCCCTTGCCGCCTTCCAATCCGCCCCGATATTCGGGCACGGCTGGAACAGTTTTGCCCAACAAACCTTCCTCATCAATGCCGAACAGCACAACATACACGACAACCTCCTCAGCAACTTGTTCACCCATTCCCACAACATCGTCCTCCAACTCCTTGCAGAGATGGGAATCAGCGGCACGCTTCTGGTTGCCGCAACCCTGCTGACGGGCATTGCCGGGCTGCTGAAACGCCCTCTGACCCCCGCATCGCTTTTCCTGATCTGCACGCTTGCCGTCAGTATGTGCCACAGTATGCTCGAATATCCTTTGTGGTATGTCTATTTCCTCATCCCCTTCGGACTGATGCTCTTCCTGTCCCCCGCAGAGGCTTCAGACGGCATCGCCTTCAAAAAAGCCGCCAATCTCGGCATACTAACCGCCTCCGCCGCCATATTCGCAGGATTGCTGCACTTGGACTGGACATACACCCGGCTGGTTAACTCCTTTTCCCCCGCCACTGACAACAGTGCCAAAACCCTCAACCGGAAAATCAACGAACTGCGCTATATTTCTGCAAACAGTCCGATGCTGTCCTTTTATGCCGACTTCTCCCTCGTAAACTTCGCCCTGCCGGAATACCCCGAAACCCAGACTTGGGCGGAAGAAGCAACCCTCAAAGCACTAAAATACCGCCCCTACTCCGCCACCTACCGCATCGCCCTCTACCTGATGCGGCAAGGCAAAGTTGCAGAAGCAAAACAATGGATGCGGGCGACACAGTCCTATTACCCCTACCTGATGCCCCGATACGCCGACGAAATCCGCAAACTGCCCGTATGGGCGCCGCTGCTGCCCGAACTGCTCAAAGACTGCAAAGCCTTCGCCGCCGCGCCCGGTCATCCGGAAGCAAAACCCTGCAAATGACCCGCGCCGGCGGATGCGTATGCCGTCTGAAATATAAAGACCCTTGCAAAGCATTGCAAAAAACAGCAAACACGCAGAAAAATACGCTATCAAAAAACATTGCAGCCGTGTTAAGATAAACCGTTAAACACTCGTTTCATGCCCGTCCCAAACCCGGCGGGCGCATACCACCACGGAAAAGGAAACACCATGAGCCGCGTATTACTCGTAGATGACGATGCCCTGCTGACCGAACTGCTGACCGAATACCTGAGCGCCGAAGGTCTGAACGTCCACAGCGTTCCCGACGGGGAAGCAGGCGTACAGGAAATCCTGAGCGGGCAATACGATGTAGTCGTATTGGATTCCATGATGCCCAAAATGAACGGCTTGGATGTCTTGAAAAACGTACGCGCCCAAAGCACCGTCCCCATCATCATGCTGACCGCCAAAGGCGACGATATCGACCGAATCATCGGCTTGGAAATGGGTGCGGACGACTATGTCCCCAAACCCTGCACACCACGCGAACTCTTGGCACGCATCAATGCCATCCTCCGCCGCGCACAACACAGCGGCGAACAGAACAACGCACCCAACAGCATCTCCGTCAGCGATGTCGTCCTGTACCCCGCCAAACGCCAGGCATCCGTCAAAGACACTCCGCTCGAACTGACCAGCACCGAATTCAACCTGCTCGAAGTCCTGATGCGCCATGCCGGACAGGTGGTCAGCAAAGAAACCCTGTCCGTCGAAGCACTCGACCGCAAGCTGGCAAAATTCGACCGCAGTATCGACGTACACATCTCCAGCATCCGCCACAAGTTGGGCGATGCCTCCCTGATTCAAACCGTACGCGGCTTGGGCTACCTGTTTGTCAAAAACTGAAGTAAACAGATAAATGAAACTGTTCCAACGCATTTTCGCCACATTTTGCGCGGTTATCGTCTGCGCAATCTTTGTGGCGAGTTTTTCTTTTTGGCTGGTGCAGAACACCCTTGCCGAAAACCAGTTCAACCAACGCCGCACCATCGAAACCACATTGATGGGCAGCATTATTTCCGCATTCAAGACACGGGGCGACAACGGCGCGCGCGAAATCCTGACCGAATGGAAAGACAGCCCCGTATCATCCGCCGTTTACGTCATACAGGGCGACGAGAAAAAAGACATCTTAAACCGCTATATCGACAATTACACCATAGAACGCGCCCGGCTGTTTGCCGCCGGACACCCCCATTCCAACCTTGTCCGCATCGAATACGACCGTTTCGGCGAAGAATACCTGTTCTTCATTAAAGGCTGGGACAACCGCCAGGCACAACGCCTGCCCAGCCCGCTGTTTATCCCGGGCCTGCCGCTTGCCCCGATTTGGCACGAATTCATCATCCTCTCCTTCATCATCATCGTCGGACTGCTGATGGCATATATCCTTGCCGGCAACATTGCCAAACCCATCAGAATCTTAGGCAACGGCATGGACAGGGTGGCAAACGGAGAACTTGAAACCCGCATCTCCCAACAGGTCGACGACCGCGACGACGAATTGTCCCATCTTGCCATCCAATTCGACAAAATGGCGGAAAAACTCGAAAAACTCGTTGCCAAAGAACGCCACCTGCTCCACCACGTTTCCCACGAAATGCGCTCCCCGCTTGCCCGTATGCAGGCAATTGTCGGATTAATTCAGGCACAACCCCAAAAACAGGAACAATACCTAAAACGACTCGAAGGCGAGTTGACCCGCATGGATACGTTGGTCGGCGAACTCTTAACCTTGTCCCGCCTCGAAACCTCCAATATGGCTTTGGAAAAAGAAAAACTGAAACTCCTACCCTTCCTAAGCAACCTTGTAGAAGACAATCAAAGCATTGCCCAGAAAAACGGACAAACGGTTACCCTGTCTGCCGACGGGAAAATTCCCGAAAACGCCACCCTATATGCCAATGAAAGTTACCTGTACCGCGCCTTCGACAACGTTATCCGCAACGCTGTCAATTACAGCCCAGAAGGCAGCACCATCCTGATCAACATCGGACAAGACCACAAACACTGGATTATCGACGTTACCGACAACGGACCGGGTGTAGACGAAATGCAGCTTCCCCACATATTTACCGCCTTCTACCGTGCCGACTCCAGTGCCAACAAGCCCGGAACGGGACTGGGGCTTGCATTGACCCAACATATTATTGAACAGCACTGCGGAAAAATCATCGCCGAAAACATCAAACCAAACGGGCTGCGGATGCGCTTCATCCTACCCAAGAAAAAAATCGGTTCCAAAACAGAAAAAAGTGCGAACTGACCATAATGCCGTCTGAACCCACTTCAGACGGCATTGCACAAACAGTTACCCCAAAACAAACACACAGTGAGTGCATCTCCAACAATCACGCACATACCGTCCGCAAAGGAATATATCATGCCGACACAAACCGATCCCGGCTACTTCTTCATGCCCAACCACATCATCCTGATAGGCGCGAGCGAACAACCGTACAGCCTAGGCGAACGTGTACTCAGCAACCTGCTGAGTACGCCCTTTCAAGGAAAAATCACCCCCGTAAACCCGCGCCACCACACCATAGCCGGACTGCCCGCCTACACCAGCCTCAACAAAATCCCCGGCAGTGCCGACCTGATTATTGCCGTTACCCTACCCGACAGTTACGACACCCTCTTCAAAACCTGCCGCAAAAAGCAGCTCCGACACATCATCCTCATACAGGACTGGGACAGCCTGTCTGCCGCAGAACTGCACACCGCCGAAACTGCCATACGCAAACACCACGGAGACCATATCAACATTACCGCCTGCACCACAGCAGGCATTCAGATTCCTTCGCTCGGACTCAACATCAGCACCCATGACGAATACGCCGCAGGCTATACCGCCATACTGACCGGAGATGCCGCCGTCAGCCGCCAAATCGATACCGTCCTCAAAAAACTCCATCAAGGCATATCCCGCCACATCAGCCTGAACTACGGCATCAGCCCCATCACTTCCTCAGACTGGCTCAACCGCTTCGGACACAGCCTGCACACCAAAACCGCCGTCCTACACCACAACCCTGAAGAGGATCAGCGCAAACTGTTCAGCGCAATCCGCCAATTTACCCGCCATACGCCGCTGATTCTCCACATCACCTGCCGCACGACAGAAACCGACCGTGCCGTACTGCACTGCCTCGCCCGACACTGCAACTTCCTCATCAGTTTCAACGACGACGACCTCGAAGCCGCACTGCGCGCCCAACTGTCCGACCTTCCACCCCTGTCCCGACTCGACATCCTGTCCGACACGCCTGCCGAATGGCTGAACGCGCACGCGCCAAAAAACCTCGCCCTCCACTTTCCCAACCTTCCCCACCACATCCGCAACGGACACCTGACCGGCACACCCACACCCTCAATCTGCCACGACATCGCCTCACGTCAGCTTGCCCGCCCCGACACCCAAGCCGTCCTAACCATCCTCAGTCCCTCCGGACACGAGGATTACAAAAAAACAGCACGCGCCCTTATCCGACTGTCCGAACAGACCGCCAAACCCCTGCTCGTCAGCAGCCCCTTTTCAGACGGCATAACACATTTCGACACCCCCACTCAGGCAATCCGCACCCTTTCCTACCGCAACACCGCCGCCGCCCTGAAACAGGCACAGCTCGACATTGCACCGCCGCAACCGTGCCGTCTGAAAACACCGCAATCCCAAAACATCAAAAAAGCCCTTGCAGCGGCAAACCCCTCCCTGCTCGCCGAAGCCCTGCACCTCCCCCCCTACCGGCACACTACCCATAACGCCGTCCAATTCCAATTCGGCAGCCACCCCCTCTATGGCGACATCCTGACCGCACGCTGCAACGGACAAACCACTGCCGTACTCCCGCCGTTTACCACGCTCGACAGCCGCCACCTTGCCTACTTTGCCGAACTCGACGGCACACAAACCCTCGACCAGTTCCTGCACACACTGACCGTCATTCCCGAATACCGCCAACACATTCTCGGCATCACCCTCAACCTAAACGGCGGACAATACAGCAGCGATTTCCTCTTAAAGACACCCGAAACACACGACACGCCCAAACGCAAGAACACAGGCAAAGCCGCCCAAACCCTCGAACATGCCGCCGCAAAAATGCAGAGTGCCGCCGCATACCTAAAACACAAAAACCCGACAGCCGCCGAATTTCTCCGCCACACAAGCGAAGCCGCCGCAGAACTGCTCGGCAGCAAAACCGAAACCGGAGCAGCCGTACCCAACGTACTTACCCCCTATCCCGCAGCACACCCCAAAACACTGTCCCTAAAAAACAACACGACCGTTACCATTACCCCCCTTTTGCCCGAAGACGCAGAAGCAAAACAGCAGTTCGTCCGCAGCCTCGGCCCCGAAGCACGGTACACACGCTTCATGACCCACACCAACGAACTGCCCGCAGCCACGTTGGCACGCCTGTGCAACCCCGATTACCACTGTGAAGCCGCATGGACGGCAAGGGATGCCGACAGCAACATCGTCGCCGTTGTCCGCCACAGCCGCCTGAACCGCAACGAATGCGAATTTGGTATCACACTGGCGGAACATATGCGCGGCAGCGGACTGGCACAGAAAATGATGAACCTCGCCATCCATACCGCAACACAACAAGGCTACCGGACTATGAGTGCCGACATTCTCAAAACCAATACTCCCATGATCAAACTTGCTGAAAAATCAGGATTTACCCTCAAGGAATCGGACACCGAAAAAAACCTGTACCGCGCATATCTGAACCTTGCGGCAGACAAAACAACAGAAAAAACAAATAAAAACTTGCGCACCAACCACAAAATACCCTAAAATTAGCAGTTTCCATATATCCGATTTTCTCAAAAGGACTCAAAATGGTAGTTATCCGTTTGGCACGCGGCGGCTCAAAACACCGCCCTTTCTACAACGTCATCGTTACTGACTCACGCAACCGCCGCGACGGCCGCTTCATTGAACGCGTAGGCTTCTACAACCCCGTAGCCAACGAAAAACAAGAACGCGTACGCCTCAACGCAGACCGCCTGAACCACTGGATTGCACAAGGTGCGCAGGTTAGCGACTCTGTTGCAAAACTGATTAAAGAACAAAAAGCCGCATAACCCTCATTTTCCGCCATGACAGACACTCAAAACCGGGTAGCCATGGGCTACATCAAAGGTGTATTCGGCATAAAAGGCTGGCTAAAAATTGCTGCCAATACCGAGTATTCCGACAGCCTTTTGGATTACCCCGAGTGGCAATTGGTCAAGGACGGCAAAACCGTCAGCGTTACCCTTGAAGCTGGAAAAGTTGTCAACGGTGAGCTCCAAGTCAAATTTGAAGGCATAAACGACCGCGACTTGGCATTCTCATTGCGCGGTTACACCATCGAAATCCCCCGTGAAGCATTCGCACCGACGGAAGAAGGAGAATACTACTGGGCCGACTTGGTGGGCATGACCGTTACCAATAAAGACAATACCATCCTGGGGAAAGTCAGCAACCTGATGGAAACAGGTGCAAACGACGTATTAGTGGTTAATGGAAAATATGGGCAGATTCTGATTCCGTTCGTTTCCCAATATATCGAAACCGTCGATACCGGCAGCAAGACTATTACTGCCGACTGGGGTTTGGACTACTGATGCTTATCCAGGCAGTTACCATTTTCCCCGAAATGTTCGACAGCATTACCCACTACGGCGTAACGGGACGCGCGAACAGACAGGGAATCTGGCAGTTTGAAGCAGTCAATCCCCGAAAGTTTGCCGACAACAGATTGGGCTATATCGACGACCGCCCGTTCGGCGGCGGTCCGGGAATGATTATGATGGCTCCGCCACTTCATGCGGCGATAGAACACGCCAAAGCACAATCTTCCCAAACCGCAAAAGTCATTTACCTCAGCCCCCAAGGAAAACCGCTGACACACCCAAAAGCGGCAGAACTGGCAGAACTTCCGCATCTGATTCTGCTGTGCGGACGCTATGAGGGAATAGACGAAAGACTGCTGCAAAGCAGCGTCGATGAAGAAATCAGCATCGGAGACTTCGTTGTTTCCGGCGGAGAGCTTCCCGCCATGATGCTGATGGATGCAGTATTGAGGCTCGTACCCGGCGTATTGGGCGATATGCAGTCTGCCGAACAGGATTCGTTCTCAAACGGCATTTTGGACTGCCCCCACTACACCAAACCCTTAGAATTTCAAGGCATGGCTGTTCCGGAAGTATTGCGTTCCGGCAATCATGGCTTGATAGCGGAATGGCGGTTGGAACAATCGCTTCGCCGCACCCTGGAGCGCAGACCCGACTTATTGGAAAAGCGCAGTTTAATCCCAAAGGAATCCCGCCTCTTAGAAACCATCCGGCAAGAGCAACGGGAAATCCAATCATAATTTAGGAAAAAAACAATGAACCTGATTCAACAGCTCGAGCAAGAAGAAATTGCCCGCCTGAACAAAGAAATCCCCGAATTCGCACCGGGCGACACCGTAGTCGTATCCGTACGCGTCGTGGAGGGTACGCGCAGCCGTCTGCAAGCCTACGAAGGCGTGGTTATTGCCCGTCGCAACCGTGGTCTGAACAGCAACTTCATCGTCCGTAAAATTTCCAGCGGCGAAGGTGTGGAACGTACTTTCCAACTGTACTCTCCGACCGTCGAAAAAATCGAAGTCAAACGCCGTGGCGACGTACGCCGTGCCAAACTGTACTACCTGCGCGGCCTGACCGGTAAAGCTGCACGCATCAAAGAAAAACTGCCTGCACGCAAAGGTTGATTCAAACCGTTTTCCCCAATGCCGTCTGAACCTTCAGACGGCATTTCTTATTGCCGCAACATCCGCAACGGAACAGCACCAAGAAGCACACCCCTTCCGGCACATCCCGAATCCCCGTCCGAACCGAACAAAATTTACAGACCAAACGTTATACAGTATCATATCAGCCATATAACGATAAACGCTTTACCGCCTTCCCTTTCAAAACCGCAAATCATCATGACACCTTCCCTTTTACTATCAGGATTGACCTTCCGCCTCATCCTTGCCCTGATTGCCGTATCCCTTTTATGGGGCGTTTACTTTTGGGCAGTATCCGCATGAGCATCATTGTCGAAAACCTGACCGTCAGCTACCGCCGCCGTCCTGCCGTACACCATGTGGATATTACCTTTGAAGAAGGCAGCATGTGGGCGGTTTTCGGTCCCAACGGCGCAGGGAAATCCACCTTTCTCAAATCCTTGATGGGATTGCAGCCTATCGATACAGGCAGCATCCGGCTGGACGGATTGAGCCGCCAAGACATTGCCTACCTTCCCCAGCAGTCCGACATCGACCGCTCCCAACCTATGACCGTTTTCGACTTGGCGGCAATGGGGCTGTGGTATGAAATCGGTTTTTTCAAAGGGATAAATACCGCTCAAAAACAACGCGTTCACGAAGCCTTGGAGCGTGTAGGAATGCGGCAGTTTGCCCGCCGCCAAATCGCCCACCTCTCAAACGGACAATTCCAGCGTGTCCTTTTTGCCCGAATGCTGGTTCAAAACGCCAAATTCCTACTTCTGGACGAACCTTTCAACGCTGTTGATGCACGGACAACCTACGAGCTTCTCGACGTGTTGCAAAAATGCCATTGCGGCGGACACGCTATCATTGCCGTACTGCACGATTACGAACAAGTCCGTGCCTACTTTCCCAATACCCTGCTGCTTGCCCGCGAAAAAATTGCGGCAGGCGCAACCGAGACCATTCTGACAGAACCCTACCTCGCTCAAGCCAACGCCAAAATGCAGCAACAGGAAAGCCCCGACTGGTGCGCGTCATAAATGCCGTCTGAAACCGAAAAACCATGAACCTCTACGACCTGCTCCTTGCCCCCTTTGCAGAATTCGACTTTATGCGCTACGCCCTCGCATCCGTCTTCTGCCTGTCCCTCAGTGCCGCACCCGTCGGCGTATTCCTCGTCATGCGCCGTATGAGCCTGATAGGCGACGCATTGAGCCACGCCGTCCTACCCGGTGCCGCCGTCGGCTACATGTTTGCCGGCTTGAGCCTGCCCGCCATGGGTTTGGGCGGCGTAGCCGCAGGCATGCTGATGGCACTGCTTGCCGGACTCGTCAGCCGCTTCACCACCCTGAAAGAAGATGCCAACTTTGCCGCCTTTTATCTCAGCAGCCTCGCCATAGGCGTAGTCCTCGTCAGCAAAAACGGGAGCAGCGTCGATTTGCTCCACCTCCTTTTCGGCTCTGTACTTGCCGTCGACATTCCTGCCCTGCAACTCATCGCCGCCGTCTCCAGCCTCACGCTCATTACCCTTGCCATCATCTACCGCCCGCTCGTACTCGAAAGCATCGACCCCCTGTTTCTCAAATCCGTCGGCGGCAAAGGCGGGCTTTGGCACGTCCTCTTTCTCGTCCTGGTCGTCATGAACCTCGTATCCGGCTTTCAAGCCCTCGGCACACTCATGTCCGTCGGACTCATGATGCTGCCAGCCATTACCGCCCGCCTATGGGCGAAGCACATGGGCGCACTCATCCTCCTATCCGTTCTGACAGCCCTGCTGTGCGGCTTGAGCGGACTGCTCATTTCCTACCACATCGAAATTCCCTCCGGTCCCGCCATCATCCTCTGTTGCAGCGTCCTTTATCTCTTTTCCGTCATACTCGGCAAAGAAGGCGGCATTCTGACCAAATGGCTCAAAAACCACCGCCACCACACCACCTGACCTCGCAAGCCGCTTGAACAAACAGGCGGCTTGTTTTACCATAACAGATGTTACGTTATATCACAGGAGAACAGTTATGAAACACCCCAAACTCACCCTAATCGCCGCATTACTGACCACTGCCGCAACTGCCGCACCCCTGCCGGTTGTAACCAGTTTCAGCATTTTAGGCGACGTAGCCAAACAAATCGGCGGAGAGCGCGTATCCATACAAAACTTGGTCGGAGCCAACCAAGACACGCACGCCTATCATATGACCAGCGGCGACATTAAAAAAATCCGCAGTGCAAAACTTGTCCTGATTAACGGTTTAGGTCTCGAAGCTGCCGATGTACAACGTGCCGTCAAACAAAGCAAAGTATCCTATGCCGAAGCAACCAAAGGCATCCAACCCCTCAAAGCCGAAGAAGAAGGCGGACACCATCACGACCACGATCATGACCATGACCACGAAGGACACCACCACGACCACGGCGAATTCGACCCCCACGTCTGGAACGACCCCGTCCTTATGTCCGCCTATGCCCAAAACGTCGCCGAAGCCCTGATAAAGGCCGACCCCGAAGGCAAAGTTTATTATCAACAACGCTTGGGCAACTACCAAATGCAGCTCAAAAAACTGCACAGCGACGCACAAGCCGCATTTAACGCCGTCCCTGCCGCCAAACGCAAAGTCCTGACCGGGCACGATGCCTTTTCCTATATGGGCAAACGTTACCATATCGAATTCATCGCCCCGCAAGGCGTGAGCAGCGAAGCCGAGCCTTCAGCCAAACAAGTCGCCGCCATCATCCGACAAATCAAACGCGAAGGCATCAAAGCCGTCTTTACCGAAAATATCAAAGACACCCGTATGGTTGACCGCATCGCCAAAGAAACCGGTGTCAACGTCAGCGGCAAACTGTATTCCGACGCACTCGGCAACGCACCCGCAGACACCTACATCGGAATGTACCGCCACAACATCAAGGCAATGAGCGAAGCGATGAAAAAATAAACCCTAAACACACAATGCCGTCTGAAACCTTTTTCAGACGGCATTCTCATACCCGTGCACAAAAGGCAGCCCCACAACGCACAAATATATAGCGGATTAACAAAAACCGGTACGGCGTTGCCCCGCCTTGTCCTGATTTTTGTTAACCCACTATACAACGACCAATATAAACCATTGAAAAAAAAAAAAAAA